>JAHZLG010000002.1 GCA_022599995.1 Alphaproteobacteria bacterium
AGCAACACCTGATCCTTCATGCCTTGCGCGATGCCCTCATTTAGTTCGCTGATGGCGGTGGGTTGGTCACCCGCGGGGGAGTAATTCGACACCAGGGCAAAGGGTTGCGATGGCGCGGCTTGGTTGGCAAGCGGCGGGTTAAAGACCGGTTGCAGCACGGGTATGTTCGCCCCGTCGCGCAGGTGTCCCCCGCCCTTGCTCGAGGGGGTGTAGGGCGGGTTGATCGGAAAAGCCGCGTGGGAGGGAGGGTTGGAATAGGGAGGCATGGGCTTCGTTTTGGCTTTATCTTGGCTTTGTCTTGGTGCGGGGCGCGGGGCGCGGGCGTGTGTTGGTTGGTTGGTTGGTTGGTTGGTTGGTTGGTTGGTTAGTTGGTTGCTAGTTGTTGCGAGGCAGCTCGTCGCGTGCTGTTAGGTTGTTGCGAGGCTGCTCGTTGCAGGTTGGTTGTTGCGAGGGCTGCTCGTTGCGAAGGTGCTCGTTGCAGGCTGGTTGTTGCGAGAGCTGCTCGTTGCAGGTTGGTTGCTGCTAGGGAGCTCGTTGCAGGCTACTCGTTGCGGGATCGGGCTTGCGGTGGGGGATCGGGTCGTGGTCGCCGGTGCCGACTACTTCTGCTTCGCAAGGGCAAATTCCAACAAGATTAATTCGTCCTCGGCTTTCGTGCGGTCGGTCTCCCCTTGCGGGATCAGTGCCAAAGACTCGGTGTAATAGGTTCTTGCCCGTTGCAATTGCCTCCTGCTCCGAAACAGGCGGGCGAGGGCGAGGTTCTCACGGCCGTCATCTTCAAGCAGAGCATAAATTCTTGCTTCGTGACGATACAGCTCGATCAACACCGGGGCGTCAATGTGCGCGGGTGCCAGCACGCGAAGGGCTTCACGGAGCCGTGCCTCCGAGGTGCCGGTCGCCGTGCCTTCTGCAACATCGGTGACTTCCAGAACATCACGATGCTCGGTTGCCGCTGGCTCCGTGGTTGCGTTTCGCCCCCCCTCCTCGATGCCACGGAGCACCGCCGCCGCATAGCCTATTCGCCAATAGGAAGCCGAGGGAAAAAGAGCCAACCCGGCCGCGTAAAAGCGTTGCGCCGCGGGAAAATCGCCATTGGCGAGTGCCAAATGTCCCGATAGCCCATACAAGAAGGCATCATCTCCCCATTGCTTGCGCAACGACGTCGCCAAATCTGCGGCATAGTCTGTATCGAGCTGGCGATCAAATGCTGCCGCCACCACGTAGCCATATTGATGGATCGGATCGGCATGATCGGGATAGTGCTCTTTGATCTGCTTCGGGTGCAACAGCGCGGTCGCCCGTGCCACCGCGCGGTGATGAATGCGGTCGAGGTCTTCATCGCGCAACAGACGGCGCGTGACATCGATTCGGTGGTGTTGGTCACTCTGGGCTTGTTTGCTTGTTGCTGGCGTCTCACCTTCGGCGGGAGGGGCGGCGGCGGGAGGGGGGCTTGGTGGAGACTGTCGCGCCTGCAATGATCGCACGTGACTCACCCGGCTTTCGGTCAGCGGGTGTGTCGTGTACCAGTCGTCGCGCGCTGTGTGCACGGTTGGGTCGACGGCTAACAGAAAGTCAGCAAGACCTATCGGATCATAGCCCGCATTGATCATGGCTTTGGTCGCGAATTCATCGGCGATGCTTTCCCGTTCGCGGCGATTCGCCAAATTTGCCGAGGTTGCCGTGGACAAAATCAACACCTCGCCCAAGAGAATCTGCGGGATACCTGTGGCAATGGCGAGCGGCAACGCCACCGCCAACGACAACCCCGAGGCAATAGCGCCTCTCGAAAGCTCAATTCGGGTGCTTGCCACGTGTCCGCCCTCGACGTGCCCCATTTCGTGGGCGGTAACCGCCAAGGCACTGCTGACATTCGTGGCGCGCAACCAAAACCCCACGGTGAAGAAAATGTCATCACCCCCATCGGTAAAGGCGTTTGCCGCGGCCGAATTCACGATCAACACGCGAGGATTGCTATCGGGCAAGTGCTCCTGAAAGCGCAGGGCATAGAGATAGACCCGCACGGCATTCTCCAGCTCGAGATCGCGAATGAGGGACACGTTTTGGCTGCGCCCGACCAGCGGCACCCCGGCAATTGCCACAACGGCCACCGCGACAATCGCAAGCCACACTGCCTGCAACTCCTTCGTCAGGGTCATCGCGTGATGCCCAGTGAGCTTAAGAACCGAGCACTGTTGCGCGGCCCGCGCAGGATCGGATCAACCAAGGGGCTTGTCACCTCAAATCCATAGCGTTCCTGCAGAGCCAACAGCAAAGGCGCATAAAAACCAAGCACAAAGGGCTGGTGGTCGTACACAAAGACGCGCCCCGCGCGCAAATCATCAACCAGATCAGCACTGGGGAAGGCCGAGATGATCGTTGGCCATGGCTGGCCGTCTCCGAGTATCTCTTGAAGCAAGTCGCGCACCTGAACCGCATCTTGCGACCGAAAGGTCACAATCCCCCCCGGGGTCAGCGACGCGGTGCGCAAGGGGTCGGCTGTGCTGTCGCCCTCCGTTGTGCGCGGGCTGTCCGACAAGGGGGGGAGAAACGCCGCACGCAAAGAGGCGCGGAGAAAGTCACCATCGAGCGGCAAGGCAAAGTCTTGAAACACTGCGGGCTGTTCGACCGCGGGCGAAGGGGAGTCCTGCGTGCCGTCGGTGCTGTCTGCATCTTCGGCACTGTCCGACGTGGTTCCCTCCTTGATTGGCTGGTCATCATCCTCTGTACCCTTGGTACCCTCGGCATCCTCGGCACTGGCCGACGTGGTTCCCTCATCGACTGATTCACCATCTCCCCCGACGCTGTCCGTGCCGAGGTTGCTACCGCCCGCCGCCGCATTCGTGGACGCAAGAGGAGCATCCGACCGCACTGCTTCGATCTGATCGGAGAAGGCAAGACGCAATTGCCGCGCCTCGGCATTGCGCTTTTGCACCACCGCATCACTCA
>JAHZLG010000024.1 GCA_022599995.1 Alphaproteobacteria bacterium
CCAAAACCCAGAGCAGCATACAGCTTGCCTTGGCAAGACAACCAATAACCACAACGGTGCGCACACCGAGTAGCTGATTTCCGTCTAGACTGGTCTCTCCTTCCGACCCAAGCCCGAATCGCGCCCGCGACGAAATCCAGCGCATAGCCCAGATGAGCTATGCTCGACACGCCAAAAAGCGGTCACTTGACCTCTCGAATCAATCACACTATTGTTTGCCTAGAGACAGGACTGGCAATCAAAGATGCCTTCCTAACCATAACACCATAATCCTAGACACTTAGTCCTGAACCTAATTTCTACAAAGGAAGCTCCAAAGATGAAATTTCTCCCTTACCTGCTAGCACTAGGTTTGCTTGTCGGTTGCGCAGCCCATGTACCCTCTACTGCTGATGACGCAAATCCTGCGGATTCCTCATCCGATGCCCCCGCTGATACTGATGGTTCTGCTGATGATGCAGCAGCTGGTATTGATATTTTTCCGCTGATTGGCTTGCAACAACTTCAAGACCTGGTCGGCGGCGACTATGAAGAAATGGTCTATGAGCTTGGCGAACCCCATGCCAACTTTGAGTCCGCGGTCTCGGTTCAACAGATTTATGTTCTTGCAGCCGAATCCGATGATGATGGTGTCACCCTTGGTGACATTTCCTGTGAAGTCTCCGTTGAATTCGATGGCGATGACATCATTGTTGACTACTCTTACACCGGCGAAGGCTGTGACCATCTGATCGATTTTGACAATTGATCTCTGCCTAACCCATGCGGGATGAGCAGCACAAACAGGTTGCTCGTTCATGTATGAATGCGAAGCGGGTGTTGCCTTAGGCGACATCCGCTTTTGCGTTTTGGAAGAGGCGTTGCCTCGCGTGCCGCGCCCTTGTTCGTCGCGCACTTCGCACTTGTTCGTCGCGTGCCGCGCCCTTGTTCGTCGCGTGTCGTGTGTCCATAATCCCATCGCATCATCGCCGTCTCGACCCCTGCCTCTGCACGCAATGGCCCCGCAACCCAGCTACATTATCGAAGTGCTTGTGGCGCGTCCTGTGGGCAAGACCTACAGCTATCGCCACCATTTGCCGATTGCAGCCGGCACCGTTGTTACTGTCCCGTTCAACCAACGGACGGTGCAAGGTGTGGTGTGGCGCGATGCCACCTTGATAGAACCCGATGCGCAAGAGAAACATCACGCGCCAAATGCCCTAACCGCGCAAAACCGACCGCGGCACGCAAAAAGCCCTGCCTCGAAACAGGCAGGCAGCAAGCAACAAAGCGACAGCCGCCAACCCGCGCTGTTTGGCGATCAAGAGCAAGAATCAGCGACACCCCCTCCTCCCTCCCCCCTCCCCCCTTCGGTGGCCAAGCTAAAACGGATCGAGCAACATGGCGATCTGGTCGCCCTCCCTGCCACGATGCGCGACTTTCTGACCAAAGTGGCAGAGTATACCCTCACCCCGCTGGGCTCAGTCCTCAACCTGACGCCACTCGATCCGAAAATCACCTACCTGCGCACATCGGTACGGCCGTACCTTCGTTATCTGCCTCCCGATTCGGTGCCTTCAGCACCTGCAGACTCCGCTCGCAAAAGCACGGGCGAATTCGCAGAAAAGGAGGATCAGCAATCCGCGGTGTGCGGCCAAGCGGCAGAGGATACGCTCGATAGTGGCGAAGATTCCCTTGCCAAGCCCCCCCGAAGAATCAGCTCGAAGGGACAGGTCGTGCTGGACTTTCTTGGAGACTTTCCTCGTCAGTGGGTGTCCCAAGATTTCGTGATGGAAAGCGTGGACGTCTCCCGTGCGGTCATCGAGACCCTTGTCAAAAATGGCGTCATCCAAAGCGAAAAAAGAACAACACCGACTGACACGGCTCATCCCACGACCAATAACGGCCCCGACGCGCGTGTCGACTACGTCCTCAACGAGGCGCAGCAGGAGGTCACCGATGCGATTCACCAGAAAATTGCCCAAGTCCCCGACAGTGCTTTTTTGATCCATGGCGTGACCGGCTCGGGGAAAACTGAAGTGTACTGCACGATCTTGCAACGTCTGCTTGCCTCCGACAGCAAGAATCAGGTCTTGGTCATGCTGCCCGAGATCAGCCTCAGCGAACATCTCGCCACACGTATTGGCGAGCGGTGCGGCGTAGAACCTTTGCAGTGGCACTCAGCCCTTACCATCACCCAACGCCGCAAGACGTGGCGAGCAATTGCCAGCGGACGCGGTCGGCTGGTCGTGTCGCCACGGTCGGGGCTCTTTCTGCCCTTTCGAAAACTCAGCGGCATCGTCATCGACGAAGAGCACGACCCCAGCTTCAAGCAAGAAGAAACCGTGCTCTACAATGCGCGTGACATGGCAATCTACCGGGCAAAGATAGAGGGTATTCCTGTGATGCTCGCCTCGGCGACGCCGAGCGCGGAATCATACTATAAGGCAATGGAAACCCCGCGACTGCATTACTTGCGGCTTGCCAAGCGGTATTCGGCAGCGGAGAAACCAAATATTCAGCTTGCCTCGCCGCCCACCGAGGGCGAAGCCGGTCAATTCATCGGGCCGGCCATCCTCGAAACCTTCACCGAAGCCCTCAAGAACAAGCAACAGTGCATGCTGTTTTTGAATAGGCGCGGTTTTGCGCCTTTGTATGTGTGCAATAGTTGCAAGGCCGCGCGCAGCTGTTTGCACTGCGATGCGCCGCTTGTCTACCACCGCTATACGGATAGTCTTCACTGTCACCTCTGCAATACGCAGTACAACCCACGCGAGCCCTGCCCCGCGTGCAACAGCCCCGCGGGCTACAGTTACCGCGGGGCAAGCATCGAGCGCATCGAGCAAGAAGTCCATGCCCACTGGGGGGATATTAACCCGACCGTCGAGGTGGTCAGCTCGGATTATCAGGACGGCGACCACGGATGGGCAGAGAAATTTCAAGCCGGTGCCATCGACATTCTGGTCGGGACGCAAATGGTCGTGAAGGGGTTCGATTTTGACAATCTCACGGCAGTAGGCGTGATCGATGCCGAAATGGGCCTCGCCCGTGCCGACTTTCGCGCCCAAGAACGCGTGTACCAGCTGCTTGCCCAAGTGGCAGGGCGTCCGGGCCGCCGCCACCGCCAAGGGACGGTTATCCTTCAGGCGCACAACCTCGACGACCCCGTTTTGCAAGCTATCGCCAGCGGCGACGCTGATGGCTTCTACGCAGCCGAGCTTGCCCGTCGCGCCAAACACTCCATGCCGCCCTTCGGCCACCTCGCCAGCCTGCTGGTGCAAGGCGAAAACCACAGTGACGTGCAGGATTTATGCGACGCCATCAAGCAGACCATGCCACAACCCCCTCCGCACATCCGCGTGCTAGGACCATCCATTGCCGAAACACAGCGTATCGCCCGCAAGTGGCGTTTCCGCTTCCTCGTCATTAGCAAGGAGGGAAAACGGCCCCACCCCTTCCTTCGCGCCTGGCAAGCGCGCATCGGACACCTGAAAAACCCCGCACGAATCCGTTGTCAATTCGACATTGACCCCTATCGAATGGACTAAAGGTCGTCGGCTGCCTTTCGCCCCGCCTCTTGCAACCTCTTGCCGGCCTCTTGGCTGCCCTTGCCCGCCTCTTGCCTGCCCTTGCCCGCCTCTTGCCCGCCCTTGCTCCCACCCGCCGCAGCGCAATTTGCGCAACCGAAGCACACTTTGATATTCCACTCATTTGCCCCATGGTGTATAATAACCGAGTAATCATGAGCCGTGTGGTTCGCCGTGATCCCTCGCTTGGGTATTGTGGCAAAAACATCCCCATCGGTTGGGCAAAATCCGGATGGTGCGCCTCTCCGGATCGCCGCCCCTAACCCTGCCCCCTGCCCCTCCCCTCTCTCATACCCCACAAGTTGCCATGGCAATCGAAGAATACGTAATCGGCACAAACGATCCAGACAATCCAAATCCAAGCTATAGCAGTGACTACCTCAACACGATTACATGGTTTGAGGACTCAGCTAATCACATCATTCCCTGGCACCTGCTTGCCTTGCGTCTCGATGACAGCCTTCGGGGGGATTACTCAGGGCACGGGACAACGCTGGCCTTGTCGGATGATGGGCTCTATGGGGCACACCTTGGCATTTTTGCTGCCAATTACTTGCCCGAGCTGAGCTATAATTATGAGGCCGATATCGATGACGTGGGAAAAGCAGCCGATGGCAAAATCTACGAGGCAGTGGGAAATCCGGCTGCCAGTGCAGGGAATGGCTACGGCAATCACGGATCGCTCGTGGCCTCCCTCGCCGTGGGGAAGGCGACAGCGGGGACCAAATATTTTGGCGTTACGGTAGGGGTGGGCAACGATACGCACGTGTGGCGCGTCGAGGATGGATACCAAGGAGGCATTGCTTCCGATGCCGAGTTTTTCGCTATTGCCGGGCTCTCCCAGTCGCTTACCCGCTGGAGCGAGGGGGATAGCAATAATGGCTACATTGCCCCCCAAGCCGACGTCGTGAATATGAGTTGGGGTGATACAGCAAGCTTCGGTATTGTGGGTCTAGGCGGGGCATCGGGCCAAGTCGCCTCGGTCAATGGCTTGTTTGAATTTGGCGTTGAGGCTGGACGCGACGGCAAAGGCACCATCTTTGTGAATTCGGCAGGGAATTCGCGCAACGATTCCTCTTTCTCCGTCAATGGCGAAGCACAGCTGGGCGCGCCCAGTAATTCGCGCTATGTCGTTGTCGTTGGGGCGGTGGAACCAAAATATGCCGCTGCCTTTGCCACTGATCAATACACCGGGGCGCAGTACTTTCTTGCCGGCCTTGATCAAGATTTTACCGATTACCAATATGCCTATTGGGCTGAGACCAGCGGAAGCTCTTATGGAGTCAACCTGTTGGTGAGTGCCCCCGGCGATAATTTGTGGTCGTACCAATCGGCCTATGATGAGGCATCATTATCCGACGGAACGTCCATTTCCGATGGTTATGCCCCCATTGGCAATGGCACGTCCTCCTCGGCTCCCCTGGTTTCCGGGGTTGTGATGCTCATGCTCGAAGCCAATCCGTTGCTCGGGTGGCGCGATGTGCAGGACATTCTGGTTGATTCTAGTCGGCTCATCGATGCCAATGGTACGGCGAAAAGCGATTCTGGGTCTACCTCGTTCGAGGGCTTCGATCACAATTGGATTACCGGTGCCGGCGACACAAAAAACGGCAAAGCATACCAGTTCAATGCCGATTACGGCTACGGCCTGGTCGATGGCGGCAGTGCGGTTCGACTCGCCGAGTACTGGGACTTGCTGAGGCCCACCCGCGACTCGTCGACCGAAGTCACCATCGCCGTTACTCTTGATCTGAGTGATCCGCGAAGCGCAACTTTCGACGTCTCGGAAGACATTGAGATCGACCACGCTGTGCTCGCCCTGGAGGGGTTCGATGCCACCAACAACTATGATCTTGTGCTTTCCCGCAATGGTGGGGTGACCTCGACCCTTGTTGAAGGGTTCAACATTGGAATATCGTTGTCGTTATCGATCTCGGATACGATCACGGATACGATCACACATACGCTAACTCCAACAGACATCGACTGGGAGTTTTTCTCGCAACAATTTCGCGGGGACACAAGCAAAGGAACCTGGTCGGCTGCGTGGGAGGCAGGGTCTCCGAACAATCTGGGCACGAAGGCGGTGCTCCGTCTCTATGGCGATGCCTCCGAGGATGACATCTATGTCGTCACCGACGAGTACACCAACGGATGGGCGTCAGGTGGGCTCGACGGCGGCACCGGAACAGACGCGATCAATTTTGCTGCCCTGCAGGTGAAAACGAGCGTCGATGATGCCAACAGCGACGCAATCACGCGCACGGTGAACGGAGTCACCATCAATCTCGATTCAAGTGCGCACACCGTTGATTCGAAACCACGTGACGACGATCCGAGCTCCAGCCTAACCGGAACAGCCATAGCGGGAAAAGTAACCATCGATCTGGGTGATCAAAACACTGATGTGAAGATCTTCGATGTCGAGAACATCGACAACGTGGTGGGAAGTGCCGCTAATGATGTGATCGTCGGCGATGCACACAATAATCTGCTGATAGGCGCAGGAGGCAATGATTACCTCTTCGGCGGCGGCGGCGATGACCGATTCATTGGTGGGCTGCACGATCGCCCCAGCCAACAGGCGGATACCGACTATATCGATGGTGGGGCTGGCAATGATGTGGTCGACTTCTCGCGTCTGCTCAACCACACAGAAACAACGCGCGTATTTGCGAGCGACCCGGCCGCAGCACAAACCACTTACGAAGATACAGCCGTTAACGCATCCGACGTTACCGCGACCTACACCCACGTCGATGATTTGGTCTTAACCATCCACGAGACCGTCATCAGCAGATCCACCGGGGTTACCATCGACCTCAATGCCGCTGCATGGGTCGAAGCAACCTTTCAATCAACAGTATCTAGCTATACACAGACGGTAACTCACTCGGCTTCTGCCGCGCAAACGATCACTACAGGTTCCGCGTCGGCGCTTAGCACAGCCCTGGACGGGTCGGTCTGGCTCAAGCAAGTGGAAAGTATCTATTTCGGCGATGGCGACGATGTCTTCACCGGAGATGCCAACGATAACCTCGTGCGGCCCGGTGAAGGAGGCGGGACATTCGACGGCGATGCCCACGATGCCAACGGCAATGGCGATACCATCGATTTTTCCACGACCGCCCATGCGCTCACCATCGGTGCAACGGCAGTGAGTGGAACCAACATCTCCATCAGCTCGTTCACGAATTTTGAACACCTGATCGCCGGGCAAAACGACGACGACATTACCTTCAACACCAGTGGCAGCAATGTGTTGCGCGCCATCGATGGCCAAGCAGGCAACGATCTGGTTCGATTTGTGCACACGAGTGGGGTGACGGTCGACCTCAACGATACCAGCAGCCAAACCGTCGCCTCCGGCGTTTCAGTCGCCCTGACCTCGATCGAGGGCGTGCAAGGAACAACCCAAGATGACACCATCGTCGGCAACGATCAGGATAACCACTTTGTCTACACGGGGGGGAACGATACCTATATTGGCAACGGAGGAGTCGATACCCTCGAATTCGCCTCCGCCATCACCGAAGCCAACCTCTGGAAACACGACAGCGATGGATTCAATACCATCACCGTGGGAAGTAACACCGTCAGAATCAAAGGTATCGAGAACATTGTCGGGTCAACCGGGAACGATACGATCAATGGCAATGCTCGCGCCAATCTCTTTGCCTCTAATGGCGGCAGTGATACATTCAACGGCGGTGGCGGACACGACACCCTTGACCTAAGCCATCTTACAACCGCCCTGACAAGTGATCTAAAAACGGCAACCCCCGCGAACGGATACCTGACAATTGGCGGGGTGAAGATCAGAAGCGTCGAAGGGCTGATCGGCAGCCAAGGCAATGACACCCTCACCTTGTCAGATTCAATCCGAGAATTCCAAAGCAACAGTGGAAACGACACCGTCTATGCTGATTCGCAG
>JAHZLG010000025.1 GCA_022599995.1 Alphaproteobacteria bacterium
ACAGAGGAATTTCCGCAGCCACTTGGCATGCAAGATCGGAGGCATCGAATCCCCGAATGGTACCAAAGGCACCTTCGCCATTGATGACTTTCTGCCAAATCTTGTCAAGGTGGGTGCCGTGTGCACACATGGCACCCATCCCGGTAATAACAACGCGTCTCATGTCATACGGCAGGGAATTAAGCGTGCGCTTCCTGCGTAGAGAGACTGGCTAGGGTTCTCTTGCATGGGAGATTGAGGTCGCGATCAGACGCTGGTCTTCTCGAGATAATCCACAGCGTCTTTCACTGTTTGAATTTTCTCCGCAACATCGTCGGGTATTTCTACGCCGAATTCTTCTTCGAAATTCATCACAAGCTCCACGGTATCGAGGCTATCTGCCCCAAGGTCTTCGATGAAGTTGGCATTTTCGGTGATTTTGTCGCCATCAACATCGAGGTGTTCCATGATGATTTTTTTGACGCGGTCGGTGATGTCGCTCATTGCGGGGGCTCCAAGGAGGTGGTGAGGAAAGAGGAAAAGAGGAAAGATACAAGGGGTCACGTGCGACGCGAGGCATATCTGTCGGTTGGTACTTAGCACGCCGATGGGCGGTATTCAAGGATTGTCTGTTTCGGTAGGTTGGCGTGGGTCATGGTTGGCTGGGGATCAGGCGAATCGTGCCATTCCCCCATTCACGTGGTTGGCTGGAGATCAGGCGAATCGTGCCATTCCCCCATTCACGTGCAGGGTCTGGCCGGTGACATAGCTGGCTTCCTCGGAGGCAAGGAACACCACACAGCTGGCTACGTCATCGGGGGTTCCCATTCGACCGGCGGGGATTGAGGCCATGATGCCGGTTTTTTGCGTGTCGGTCAGCACGTCGGTCATGGGCGTGGCAATAAACCCGGGGGCGACGCAATTCACTGTAATGCCCCGTGCGGCGACCTCGGCGGCGAGGGATTTCGAGAACCCGACCACCCCAGCTTTGGCAGCCGCATAGTTGGTTTGCCCCGCCGAGCCGACTGCCCCGACCACCGAGGTGATCGAGATGATACGGCCATTGCGTTTTTTCAGCAGGCTCGGCAATAGGCCACGTGTCATCAGCATGGTTGCGGTGAGATCGACGGCGATCACCTCGTCCCATTCGTTGTCTTTCATGCGCATCAGCAGGTTGTCTTTGGTGATTCCGGCATTGTTGACCAGCACGTCGATTGATTTCGCGTGCTCTTTCATCATGGCGGCGATGCTCTCGGGTTGGGCGAGATCGACGGGATGGATTACGATGGTTTGATCGGGGGCAAGGGTCGGTTGCAGTCGGTCTTGCAACCTTGCGAGGGCGTCTTGTTTGCGCCCACTCAGAATCAGGTTTGCGCCTTGGGCGTGGCATTTTTCGGCGATGGCATCACCGATCCCCCCTGATGCTCCAGTAATGAGAATCGTTTTTCCTGTGAGCGCAAACATAGGCATGATCGTTTCTGAGGGAGAGAGGAGGGGATGGGGGAGAGGGGAGGCGGGGCAGGCACTATCGACAGTCGCCGACTCACCCGAGTTGCTTCACGAAGCCATCAATGGACTCAACCGAGTTCACGGCACGGATTGCGATGTTGGGATGGCGTTTCGCCATAGAGGTAAGCACTTTGCCGTGGCCAAATTCCACCACTTGGGTATCTGCACGGGTTGGATCGGGTTGATCCTCGGCGAAGGCGTTGGCGAGCCAGCCGAGCGTCTCGCGCCACCGCACGCGTTGGCATACTTGATCCACGAGGTCTTGCTTGAGGTCGTGGGCGTCGAGCACGGGCATTGCGCGCACGTTGGTAATCACCGGCACGGTGACGGCACGGGGAGGGCACTTATCGAGGGCTTCTTTCATCGCTTCTGCAGCGGGTGCCATCATGGCGCAGTGGAACGGGGCAGAGACCGCAAGCGGCACGACCTTCCGTGCGCCGGCGTCTTTGATGCGCTCGGCGGCGATGGCGATGGCGTCGGCACTGCCGCTGATAACCACTTGTCCCTCGATATTGTCTCCGGCGATAGCACAGACGGCATCGCTTTCGGCAAAGTCGGTTTCGACTTCTTGGCACAGCCGCTCGATGGTGGGCACGTCGAGGCTGAGCACGGACAGCATGGCGCCTTCGCCCTCGGGGACAGCGCGTTGCATGGCGCGTCCACGGGCGCGCAGCAGGCGGGCGGCTTCGCCGATTGTGAAGGCATTCGCCACGGTGAGGGCGGCGTATTCGCCCAGCGAGTGTCCCGCCACGACGAGACTGGGTGCGGGGGTGTTTCCTGCCGTCCCTCGGCCGGTATTGTCGGAGTCGCCGGCTTCATCGGCATCACGGATCGGAGCGGCAACTTGGGGGGCAAGTGGGCGTCCTAATTCGTTCTCGACTGCCCTGACGATGGCGAGGCTAACGGCAAAGATTGCGGGTTGGGCATTGGCGGTCAGGGTCAGTTCGGCAGAGCTGCCCTCGGTCATGAGCTTGAACAGGTGTTGATCAAGCGTGTCGTCAATTTCGTCGAAGACGCGTTTGGCAGCGGTGAAATTGCGTGCGATCTCCATTCCCATGCCGATGGTTTGTGAGCCTTGGCCGGGAAAGACGCATGCGTGGGGGAGGCGGAAGTCAGTCACGTGTTATTCGGTTTGGGTAGGGTATTGGCAACAGGCTCGCCCTGTTGGTTGGGATGTGGTCAGCCACTGTGGCTAGCCACAGTGGTCAGTTACTGTGGTTCGCCACTGTGGTCAGCCACTGTTAGTCGTCGTGTTGGGTTGGGGTGTGTCACCGTTAAGCCGCGGGGTTATCCACTCGATCAAGTAAGCCACAGGGCCTCGGTCGAATCGATGGGGGCAGCGTAAGGCGGTTCGATGTAACCCTCATGGAGCATGGTTCCCTCGGTGAGTGCTCCATGTCCGAAGAGAGAATCGAGCAGGGTCATCTGTCCGGCATTGCTGAGGTTCTCTCCCTCATTGCCAGCGGAGTCAGTTGTTCCCTCGTCGCAATCGTCGGGGCATGCACTGGTGTGCGCGTGCCCGGCCTCTTGGGGTTGGGTCTCGGCGTCGCGGTCGTTGCTTTCGTCATCGCCTTCATGGGTACTGTCCTCATCACTACCCTCATCACTACCCTCATCGTGGCTTTCGTCGGAATTGCCCTCCTTCTCGTCACTATCCTCCTCGTCACTGCCCTCATCGAGACTGCCGTCGGTGCCGACGCTGTTTTCGGCATGGGCATACTCATCTTCCTGGTTAGCCCAGCTGGGAACGGAGGCACTATAAATGAACTCCGAGATGTTGCTGTAGACGAGGGTGCTGTCTCCGATCGTGATGGAACCACTATAGTACCCATTCGTAGGTGAGCCGAAATCATAAGCACTTTCCGCAAACGGCAAATAAAGGACGTTGTATCCCGTGCCTCCATCGACAGCATCGTTGCCCGAATCGGCATAGATGCGATCGTTACCCTCTTGTCCATAGATGGCGTCGTTGCCGGTGTGTCCGACAAGCGTATCATCACCTAGCCCACCATAGATGGCATCGTTTCCGGCGTTTCCGGTCAGGCGATCATTGTCTTCTTGCCCGCGAACAAGGTCATCACCGTCTCCGCCAAAGATGAGGTCTTCGCCAAACCCCCCGTCGAGGGAATCGTTGCCTTCGAGCCCAACGATAATGTCATCGCCACTTCCACCAAAGATGTGATTCGCATTGTCGTTGCCGGTGAGGGTCTCGCCTTCGTCGGTGCCTATGAAGTCATCGCTGCAGGCGGAGAGTGGAATAACGGCGAGCCACGCCAGATCGCCGCGCGATTCTTTTGCTCGTTGCAGTCGTTGCAGTCGTTGCAACGCGATTGTGCGCAAGCGTTGCTCGGCGGACGGCGATGCGGGGGGAAAAATCGGAGTCATGGTGTTTCCCTTCGGTAAAGAGCAATGTCCAACAGTGTGGGGGATGCCCAGCAACGCGACACCCTTCTCAGTCTGTTGAGGAAGAAGGGCACGGGATGTTGAGGGTGCTCGGGTGAGGGGTGGGAGGGGAGGGAGGGGTAGAAGGCGGATTACCGTACGAGGTTTTTTTCCTTCACGGGGTCGACCCACCACGTGATGAAGGACGCCCCCGATTGGGGTTGTTTATCCGGGATACCAAACCGGTTCCAATAGGCATAGCGGTCGTAATTGGCGTGCCACTGCGGGATGAGGTAAAAATTCCACAGGAGCACTCGATCGAGGGCGTGCACAGCGGTGATAAGCTCGTCGCGGGTCGCCACTCGGTTTAGGGTGTCGATGACGGCATCGACAGCGGGATTGGCGATGCCCACCACATTGCGGCTGCGCGGGGTATTTGCCGAGGCCGAGCCAAAGAATTCATTCTGTTCATTGCCGGGCGACTCGCTTTGGGGGAAAGAGGTGACAATCATATCGTAATCGAAGGCGGAGAGTCGCTCGATATAGCTTGGCACGTCGATCACGCGCACGGTGGTTTTCACGCCGATCCGCTCGAGGTTGCGGGAAAACGGCAGGACGATCCGCTCGAATGCCTGTTGGACGAGCAGAATCTCGAAGCTAAGTTTTTCCCCATTCTTGGTGCGGATGTTATCGGGGCCCAATTTCCATCCGGCGTCGTCGAGCAACTTGTTTGCCGTCCGCAGGTTGGCACGCAACGATCCCGGCTCTGTTCTTGGGGCTTTGTACTCCTCGGCAAACACGCGCGGCGGGAGCATGGCGCGCAACGGATTAAGAATCGCCAGCTCGGCTGGGGAGGGCAGGCCCTTCGAGGCAAGTTCGGAATTGCTGAAATAGCTATTCGACCGCATATATTGCCCGTAGAACAGCGTCTTGTTCGACCATTCGAAATCGAAGGCGTAGCTGAGGGCTTCGCGCACGGTGCTCTCTTGGAAGATGGCTTTGCGGGTATTGTAGGCAAACCCCTGCATGCCTTGGGTGCGTTGGTGCACAAATTCCTTTAAGATCAGGTCGCCGCGCTCGCGTGCGTCGATGTTGTAGGCGGTTGCCCACTTGCTCGAGATGTTCTCGACACGCAGGTCGATGGCACCGGCTTTGAACGACTCGATGATGACGTTGGCGTCTTTGTAGTAGTCATATTTTACCTCATCGAAATTGTTCATGCCGACTTCGGTGGGGTGATTTATGCCCCAGTAGTCTTGCACGCGTTCATAGACGAGGAATCGTCCCGCCTCAAAGGATTTGAGTTTATACGGCCCACTGCCCAGCGGCACGTCCAGGAAGGTTTTCGTGGCATCGCGTTTTTCCCACTTGTGTTTGGGGAAGATGGGGAATTGCCCGATGATAATCGGGAGCTCGGCATTGTCCCCATTGGCGAAGGTGACGGTGACTTCGTGGGTCTTTGTAGCCTTCACGGATTCGACCTCGTGGTAGTAACTTGCCCACAGTGGCGTGCTTGTTGGGGCAATCAGCAGGTTAAAGCTGTACTCGACATCGTGGGCGGTGAGGGGTTGGCCATCGTGCCACCGAGCATTTTCGTGCAGGGCGAAAACCATCGTTTTGCGGTCGGGCGACAGGGTGATTTTCTTCGCCAGCATGCCATAGCCTACCAGTGGCCCCTCGGTTCCCGTGGTCATCAGCGTATTATAGATCAGCCCCAGCGAGCCCGGCGGGGTTCCTTTGGCGGCGACCGTATTGAACGAGTTGAACGTGCCCTGTGCGCCCAGCACGAGTTTCCCGCCTTTGGGGGCGTTAGGGTTGACGTAATCGAAGTGTTTGTACCCCTGGGGGTATTTGAGCGGGTTGTTGACGGCAATCCCGTGTCCGGGGGCGTATATGGTGGGTGATGCCGCGCGGGCACTGGGTACCAGCCCCATCCCCATCCCCATCCCTATGATGGCGAGGGTTGCGAGGGCAATGCAGAGAGTTTGCCGCTTGGGGGCAAACCCTCGGCCGAGGGAGCGTTGTCTTGCTGCGACGGTGACATGACGTGCCATGGGGAATCACCTATGGGATTGGGTTGATGCGGTGCTGCGGGGTTGCGGGGCGAATGCTGGCCGCCACACTGATGTTGCTAAGCCCGCCACACTGATGTTGCTATACTTGGAGAAAGGCCAGGTCGTGAAACACAAGCCCGCCACTATCGGCCGCGACCGCGCTCAGCGCGGTGCACTCGCGAATATACAAGGCAAGGTAGCAGTCGACAAAGGCAAGCTGCTCCTTGCGCTGTTCTTGCGTGATGGGTGTTCCAACGGCGGGTTCCGAGTCAGGGGCATTGGCCGCATCGGCCCCATCGGCACCATCGAGCAAGGGGGCATTCAGGGCGGCGATGAGGCGACGTCCGATCATTTCGCCGCCGAGCAACAGGGATAGCTGCCGCAAGAAGGCCGTTGCCATGGCTTCCACGGCTTGCATGTCCTCATTGCTGGCGTGGTCAAGGATCAGTTGTGCCGTGGCGTCGGTGGCGTCGGTGGCTTCAGCGAGTCGCTCGCCATAGGTGCGCACCCGCACATCGTGGTGTTGCATCATGCCGCCAACGAGGGCGTGGAGACGCTCGACGTAGAGCTCGAAGACCTTTCCTCCATCGCGGATCAGTTTTCGTCCCACCAGATCGCGGGCTTGGATACCGTTTGTCCCCTCGTAGATCGGGAGGATGCGGGCATCGCGCAGATGTTGTGCAGCCCCGGTTTCTTCGATGAACCCCATGCCGCCGTGCACTTGCAACGCCTCGGTGGCGATTTGCACAGCTTCATCGGTGAACCACGCCTTGATCACCGGGGTGAACAGGTTCACGAATCCCTCTGAGTGGTCTTGGGCTGCTTCATCCACCGCATGCTTGGCGAGGTCAAAGTGGGTCATCACCATGACGAGGGCACCGCGCATGGCGGCGATACGCGTCCGCATGGTGACAAGGCTGCGTCTGATTTCGGTGTGGTAGATAATCGGGGCGGGGGACTCCGCGACCAGCGGGCTGTTTCCTTGTCTCCGCTCTTGGGCATAGGTGTACGCCTGTTGATAGGCACGTTCGGCGATGCCGAGACCCTGCACGCCAACCGCAATGCGCGCCGCATTCATCATCGTGAACATGCACGCTAAGCCTGCATTGGCTTCGCCGATCAGCCAGCCGATTGCGCCCCCGCGTTCGCCATATTGCATCACGCAGGTGGGCGAGCCGTGGATGCCCAATTTCTCTTCTAGCTTCAGCACGGAAATGTCATTGGGGACAACATGTTGCCCGTCACCATCGGCGAGCATCTTAGGCACAAGGAACAGCGAAATCCCCTTGACCCCGGCTGGGGCATTCGGCAGGCGTGCCAGCACAAAATGGACAATGTTGTCCGTGGCGTTTTGGTCGCCCCACGTGATGAAGATTTTTTGCCCTTTGATCTGGTATGGCGTCCCCTTGCCGTTATCCGAGGCGTACTTGCCGAGCGGGTTTTTGTCGGCAGTTTCCATGGTGCACGGCTCGGCGACACTGTGGAGCAAGCCCAAATCACTCCCTGCCTGTGGCTCGGTCAGGTTCATGGTGCCAGTCCACTCGCCTTGCACCATTTTGTTGAGATACACCGCTTTGAGGGCATCGTTACCGTGCGTTGCGAGGGCATCAACCGCCGCATGGGTGAGCAACGGGCCAAGGCCGAGGGCAAGGTTTGCGCCCTGGAACATCTCTTGAAAGGCGTTGCCAAGCGTGTGGGGAAGCCCCTGCCCGCCATAGGCAGGATCGGCGGTCAGTTGAGACCAGCCTTCGTCGACATAGGACTGATACGCCTTCACAAAGGAGGGCGGCAGTTCAACCCGACCATTGCGCAGAACGCTCTGGATCGAGTCGCCGTCGGGATTGGTCGGGGCGACCACGTGTTTGCAGAATTTCCCTGCCGCGGTGAGAATGTCGTGGGCGGTCTCGGTGTCGAGGTCTTGCCACTGTTCGGGGGCTTGCAGGGCGGTCAGAAAGCCAAGGTTATCCAGCAGAAACAGATAGTCTTCGACTGGGGGATCGTATGTATTGCTCATATGGTTGTCTTGCCACCCGATGGGGAAGGGGGGCGCGTGCTCCCGAGAGGAGGGTGTCGCTGCTCAATGGGCGAGGAATCTTTCAGCATCAAGGGCTGCCATGCACCCTGTGCCGGCGGCAGTAACTGCTTGTCTGTAGACGGCATCGGCGACATCGCCCGCAGCGAAGACGCCGGGGATCGACGTATGGGTAGAGCCGGGTTGGGTCGTCAGATACCCGTGTTGGTCGGCCGCCAATTGATCGGTGAACAGGGACGTTGCGGGGCTGTGCCCGATTGCGACGAACACGCCGTCGATGGGCATGGCGTGTGCCTTGCCTTCGGTTTCCAGCAAAAGCTCGGTGACTGCGGGGAAGGGTTTGCTCCTTCCTTCGATGGCAGTCGCGACCGTGTTCCAGATGGGGGTGATTTTCGGATTGGCCAGCACGCGATCTTGGAGGATGTTTTCGGCTCGAAGTCGCTGTCTTCGATGGACAAGGTAGACGTGGCTGGCGTGATTTGTCAAGTAGATGGCTTCTTCGGCGGCGGTGTTTCCGCCTCCGATCACCGCGACTGCTTTGTTTTTGAAGAAGAATCCATCGCAGGTTGCG
>JAHZLG010000026.1 GCA_022599995.1 Alphaproteobacteria bacterium
AGCAACATTGCTCGATTTTGCAGGGAATGCGGTCGTCTTTCCTGAAAACAATGCGTTACTGCGCGCAACCCGCCAATATGACTTCGCGACGATCTCCAGTGTGCGTTTTGTTGGCAGTCAGACCGATGAAGGCGGTGGCAATACATCGGGCAATTTCGCCATAGGCACTGATATTGCCCACGGGGTCGATGTGAACCAAGACGGCATCGACGATCTGGTGGTCACCGATTGGAATTACCAAGCCTATGATGGCAGTGCGCTTCACCGAGTCGGGGCGGTTTATGTGCTGTATGGCAAGGAGGGGCAAGCCTTGCCCACCGATGCTGTTGTGGGCGGGGCAACGGTTGATATCTCTAAGATTGCCGCCGAAGAAGGGTTTATCCTGGTCGGGAATTATGCTGATGTTGGCAACTCCATTGTTCAGCAGCAAATAGGGCGTCAGGTGCGGGCGATAGAGGCAAACTTTGACACGAATGTGACCGAAGGGGCACTGTGGATTGGCGGCGAGGGTGACGCCATCACTGATCCCGGCCGATACATTGCTGCCAATGCCTTTTTCGGCGATCTCGACAATCCGCAATACATATCGGGCAGCGCCGGACTCACGGTGATCAGCGTGGTTGACCCTGGCACGGGGTTGCCCGTCGATGTGTCCCTAGACATGAGTGACGTCAACAGCGCGGTTGCGGCGACGCGCATCGACACCTCCGCCGATGCCTACGGCGAGACCTCTGTTCGCGCCGACCTGTTGCCGTCGGGAAGCGTGTACCTTTCAGCAGAAATCGGCGGAAGCAGTCTTGGCCACCGCGGGCAGGTTGCCCTGCGCAGCGCGAATGGCCCGCTGTTTGTTTTCGAAGGTGATGAGGCCTACGGCGATGCAGGGAGCACCTTCGCCACTCTTTGGAACAATGAAGCCGCGACCGATTTCAACAACGATGGTATTGGCGATGTCGCCGTTGGCGCACCCGGAGCCCATCATCTGCGTGACATTACCATCCCCGGAGGCACGACCATCAAAGGAAGTGTCTACGTGGTGTTTGGTCAGGATGATTTCGTCGACCATGCCACCAAGCAAGCCGCATTGGTTGCGGCCTCTTCAGACCTCACCTTTGCCAACTACGCCTTCACCCAAGACCAAGGATTTGTGATCAAAGGGGCAGACGACGATGAATTGGGGCGGGCGATTAGCAGTGCTGGCGACTTCAACGCCGATGGTATTCTCGACATTATTGTTGGGGCTCCCGGCACTAATGCCAATGGGGTGTCGGGCAGTGGGGCGGCATATATCGTTTTTGGTGATACCGGCGCGGGATTGCTTGCGGCAGGCAATGCCAACATTGGGGATCGGGTCGTGTTCGATCTTGCCGCCGATGCGGCCGACGCCACGACCATGCTCAGCCATGTCATCACCATCACTGGCAGCGACCCCGACGTCGCATTTGGCAACAGCGTGCACGGGATCGGCGATGTGAATAGCGACGGATATGCCGATGTGTTGGTTGCCTCGCGTGGCGATGCCAGCTCCTCGATTGGGGCAAAGCTCTTCGTGCTCTATGGCGGCGAAAATTTTGCTGGTGCCGATAACACGGTGAACCTGGATTACCTCTCCCCCTCGCAGGGCTACGTGATCGAGAACATTACTGACCAAAATGGCGATCTGTTTTTTGGCGATCTGATCATCCATCCCGGCAAGGACATCAATGATGACGGGCGTGAGGACTTCTTCCTCGGCCTGCTGCCCGAGACCGCATCGGCAGGAGAGACAGGCGAGCTCGTTGTGATCCTCGCCGAGACCGAGGTCAACCACGCAGGGTTCCGTATTCGCACCATCACCAACCCCGAGATTCCCGATCTCCTGAACATTGATTTGGCCACACTGTTTGCCAACCACCAAGGTGCCACGACTTACCACGTGTCGGGAATCGGCGAGACCGACCGCTACCTGAACCTGATCGATGAGGTCATCGCCTACGACGACGCGACCATTACCGTCACCGCAACCGACCAATACGGCAATACGGCAATCAATTTCTTCCTCAGCGCGTTTGAATCGAGCACGATTCGCGTTGGGCAGGGCACTCTCGATACCCGCGCCACGACCATCAGCGGCGATCAGCCGGGAGACACCTTCTATGATGCCACGACAATACTGGATGATATGGGAGATGCCGATCCGTCGAATGATGTGCTTCGGCTCGAAACAAGTGGTGTCTTTGGTGGCGACGGATTCGGGTCTGGGCTGCGCGGGATTGGCGATATAAACCGCGACGGACGATCAGATTTTGTCGTCTTTGCCCGCGGCGGGGATGATGCCTATCAAAGCCCAGCGGTCACGAACACGAACCTTGGGGAAGCCTATGTTTTCCTTGGCAGTGCAGCGGGATTCGGGGGCAACACCTCGCTCGTGCAAACCAATGCGGATGGCAACAGTCAAGCCAATGTGGCAGAGTTTTCCGCGGCCGATGGATTTGTTGTTTATGATAGTAGTCTCACCATTGCCTCTGGTGATCAGGTGCCCCTCCAAGACGCCATGGAGGTTCTCAACATTGGCGATGTGGATGGCGACGGCGTGAATGACCTGATTTTCTTGATCACCCTCGCCTCTTCCACGGCTCCGAACAGCAATGCGCCGGCCGATCGGGCTTACGTGCTCTTTGGCAAGGCAAATGGCACGCACGGATCGATTGTCATGGGGGGAATCAACAGCGAAGGCGGCTTCGACCGCAATGAAACCGCCACCCTGAGTCGCCGCGAACTTGACCTCGCCTCGTTGCAGGCGACCGATGGATTCATTATCTCACGCAATGCCAATATGACGGCCCCCCTTGCCAGCGACGTTACGGCCCTGGGGGATATCAATGCCGATGGGTATGACGACTTCCTGCTTGCCGATCCCTTCTATGACGATACCCAGAATGCCCTTGACGATGTTGGGGCATCCTACATTGTCTATGGACGCGAAAAGGTCGATTGGGGCAACAACGACCTAGAAAGCGGGCAACAATTCTTTGCCCTCGATGCGCATTTTGATACAACCAATGGTGCTGCCTCGGATGGTGTGATGGTGTTGTCTTCGGTTGCTGGACGGCAACTTGGCGAACGAGTGTACCAGCTTGGCGATGTCAATGGTGACGGCGTGGCGGATACAGGCTTCATCCAAACCGGCGCCGCCGCGGATGATTTCACGCACAGCCTTGTCGTGCTCTACGGCAGTGCCGATCGGCTCGCGGCCGGGGGGAGCATTGACCTGACCGCCCAAAACCAGCAGGTGGGCTTCACCATCACTGACCTTGACCTCGCCGGTTCAAGCTGGGGCTATGCCCTCGCGGCTCTCGACTTCAACGGTGACGGCATCAATGACCTTGCCATCGCTGACCCGACTGCCAAACAGGTCGTGTCGGTGGCAGGGACTCCGGTTCTTGTGGAAAATGCGGGGCGGATATGGGTGGTCTTCGGCGACGAGGACGGCTTGTTTGGCTCGTTGAATGCGTCGCAGCAGCGTGTCTTGTCGCTGGAATCCCTCACCCCCGAACAGGGCTTTGTGATCGAAGGCGGGGTGGGGCTTGCTGGCAGTGAAAATGATGCTGACGCCGATGACCACGTTGGGCTTCGCTTGGGCGACACCCTCGACAAGGGCGACTTCAACGGCGACGGCTTTGACGATCTGCTGATCGGCACGCGCTCGATCGACGGCTACAGCGACGTTGAGAATGTCGACAACAGAACGGATAGCGGACGCCATCAATCCTTCCTTGTTTGGGGGCGTCCCGACACCGAGTTTGGCACGCAACAAACAGTGCATAGCCCCTCGCTCGATTCCCTGGACGATATTGACGTGGCGTGGCAAGTGCTCGACCTAGGCGGGGCAGGGACCGAGGGCAACGGGTTTGCCGGCGACTATCTGAGGATAATCGGGGCGACCAACCATGCCAAAGGCAGCATCGAAGACAGCTTCAATGGTACTTTCGCCGCCCCCGCGCATTGGGGTGTCGGGGGGAATGTCGCGAATGTGGGCGACCTCAATGGCGACGGTTTCGATGACCTGATCGTCGGAGGGGCAAACAACGATGTCGATAGCCCGCTCGCATGGTCAAACAACGATGAGCTGATTCCGCAATCCATTTTCAACGGCTTCGACAGCAAGTATCGCGACTATTTCAATACCTTCTACAAAATCACGAAGTACACCGATGCCGAGCTGTTAGGGGCGACCAACGTTCTCTCCTACAGTGGTGTGTCCTCCAGCATGGCACACTACACAGCGAATCTTGCGTTGTTCGAGAGCTATGGATGGGACACCTTCGCGAAGTACGAAACCAATATCCAGATTGCCCGTACCGACCTTTCTTACTATGACTTCGGTCGTGTCCCCCTGTTTGATCCCAATGATGACGTGAGCACGAACAATGCCGACCCCTCGAGCCCCTTGGCCCACGAGAACACCGGAGAAGCCTTCATCATATGGGGTGGCATCGATCTCGATTTCGGACGATTGCATATCAATGGTGCCTATGCGGCCGACTCCCTGCGCATCGGTGCCCTTGATGGCGCAATATTGCTTGACCTTGATGACGCCTTCACCACCGCGCGCGCCGGTGCCGTCAGCTATGCCATCTCTAGCGATGCGACCGAATTCGAACCCTTCACCCTATCGGAAACCGACGCCACGCAATTGGTCGCCCACGATGACTTGTATGACCAGCTCGCTGCTGCCAACGACACGCCTATCACCGTGCGCGTGACCGCGACCGACAGTACGAATGAACAAGCCATCTGGTCATTCTCAGTCCACGCGGAAAACCTCCTTGCGGGGAGCAAAAATGATGTCAACGAAGTGACCCAGCAGCACTTTCTGTTTAAACAAGAGGCGGTGCTCGGGACTGTGGCAAACCCGTTCAAGACAACCATCACATTCGATAACCCGATCGATTTCGCCGAGACAGCCGACGCGGCAACGCCGTGGGCAGATGGACTCGACCTGCTGGATTTCGATGTTTTCCTCAATAACTCGGGCACGCAGGGGGAGGGCGAATTGATTATCACGGGGGGGTCGATCACGCACTCTTCTTTGTTCGACAACCGCATGGTGCTCGAATTTGAGGTGGCTGCCAATGGGCAGTCAGGTGCATTGGTTGATGGGGATCAATTCCTGGTTATCTCCTACAAGAACGTGCTCACCCATGATTCGAGCC
Organism: Alphaproteobacteria bacterium; assembly: GCA_022599995.1. GTDB lineage: Bacteria > Pseudomonadota > Alphaproteobacteria > CBDBCS01 > JAHZLG01 > JAHZLG01. The sequence continues at coordinate 5,193 of JAHZLG010000026.1, forward strand.
TAGACGGCGCTGCCGATGAAATCCGTGCGCTGTTTGATGATGATGCGGTATTGGATGACGCCTATGGCAACGACATTGACGACTTCGTCGTTGTGGTTGACTACAACCAGTAAGGTATGGAGGGGGGGGGGGGCTGCCCCGGACGGGTGTTCGTGCTGAGCTTGCCCTTGCCCGCGAGTGGCCTCTTTTCCGCGCGGTGCTTGTGCTCCCGTTGCCCTTGCCCGCGAGTGGCCTCTTGCCCGCGCGTGTGTCCCCGTTGCCCCGCACCGCTTCCCCTGAGCACTGCCATATTGCTTTCGTAGGAGGTGCGCCATAAACTGCCCCTATGTTGCAATTGGCGAACGTGCATCTCCACCACGAACAGAATGACGACGACGAAGGCATTACCCTTACCGTGCGCGCCGCCGATCTGATCGGGTTTGTCGCGGACAATCGTGGTGATGCGACAACACTATGCCGCATGATGGCTGGCACGCTCCCTGTGCCGCGTGGGCACGTGTTGCTCGATGACGAGGACATCACAGGAACACCCGTCTGGCAACGGTGTCACCGAGGTATCCATGGCATCGACCCCGAGGTTGGCCTGCTCGACGATGTTACAGTCTGGCAGCATGTGCTGACCCTTGCCCACTTCGGAGCCCGACTGAGTGGCAGAAAAGCACGGGCAAGCACCGTTGATGCTCTTGACCATTGCGGCTTGCTCGATAAGGCAAATGATTATGTGCGGGTGCTGCAAGGGGCAGATCGATGCCGTCTACGCTTGGCGAAGGCGATTGCGGCAGACCCACGACTCATTGTGATCGACAACCTGACCGCTGGCCTTGTTGTTGCCGATCTCCCCCTGATGGAGCGGCTGATCAAGCGCACACACGACCGTGGCATTGCGCTGATCTGGGTAAGCCGCACCCCCAGCGCTTTCGGCAGTGCCGCAACCTCTGTGTTCACGCTAGACGATAGTGGGGCCCTGGTACAAATGTCCGAGACGCGAGACTAGGCTCGGCCCTCGTTAGGGTGCTGTTTTGCTAGATAATAGCGCAGTTTGGCGAAGCCAAACCAAGCGAATGACTCTAGCAAAACAACAAGCCCGACTGGTTTTCTGGGGCATGTTGCGGATCGTCGCGTATCTTACGCCAAAAGTGACGTATGCCAATGTGGTTGCGAAATCCCAAAGCAAGCTCTTGCCATATTTAATGAGTCCTGACGCTAGCCTCCTAAGGCCGCTTCATTGACTTCTCACCGATGCAATTATACGATCATGGCGATGGGAGCATTGCTCAGCTTGGCCTGCAGCAGTCTCTTTTGCAGGGAGTCTCGACCAACTGTCGTCACTGCGGTTACTGCAGTTACTGCCTCCGTTCGTTGCTGTCTTTCTTACTTACCCTTTCCCCATCTCTAGATTGTGCTGCCATGAATGCTTCGACTTTTCGCCCGACTGTCCTTGCCGCCGCCGTTGCCATGGGGCTCGGCCTCGCATCGTGTGGTGGCCCTGACATTGCGCCCATCCCCGATGACAGCGATGCCGAGCAGCAGCGCCAGTCCGAGCAGCAACGCAAAGCCGACCGTGCCTTCGATAAACTGAAAAACGAAACAGAAACGGAATAAACACCCTCACGATGAGGGCGCGCGCTGAGGACACGCATCGGGGGGGGCGCTGAGGACACGCAAGGCGGGTGCAGTAAGCAAAACACCCCTTGTCGGCAGCGTGTCACTGTGTGCCGCACGATGCCAAAAACGTCGACTCGCGCAGGCGTATTGTTGCCCTGCTTTCGCCTTGCCTTCGGCAAACGTTCCTTCGGCTTTCATTCTTTCTGTTCAACGAGTACTTCCTATGACCGATCCCCGTGCTCCGCATATCAGTTCTGCCTTTGATGGCAACGCCACCCTTGATCATGCCATTCATGACAGCATCCTCGCCGACCTCGACAGTGGGGCATTACGCGCCGCGTCGAAAAACGATGCGGGCAAGTGGGTTGCCAATGAGTGGGTCAAGCAAGCTATTCTGCTGGGGTTTCGCCGCTGGAAAATGACGCTCGCAACGGTTGGGGACGAGGCTGGCGACGATTCCACACCTCTCAACACGTGGTACGACAAGGTGCCGCTGAAGACTGCCCAATGGGGTCAGGCTGAATTTGATCAGGCGGGGTTCCGCTCTGTTCCGGGGGCGTGGGTGCGTTATGGGGCACACGTGGCGAAAAATGTGGTGCTCATGCCGAGTTTTGTGAACATCGGGGCATTTATCGATGAGGGCACCATGGTAGACACGTGGGCGACTGTCGGATCGTGTGCGCAGATTGGCAAGCGGGTGCACCTTTCGGGGGGGACAGGCATCGGCGGTGTGCTTGAACCTTTGCAGGCGGCACCCACCATCATTGAGGACAATTGCTTCATCGGGGCACGGGCTGAAATTGCCGAAGGGGTGGTCGTGCGCGAAAATGCGGTCATTGCGATGGGGACGTATATCTCGGCTTCGACGCCAATCATTGACCGTGCGACGGGTG
>JAHZLG010000027.1 GCA_022599995.1 Alphaproteobacteria bacterium
GCAAGCAACATGACACATTGAACCAACCGCTCCCCACATCAACAAAGCAAGAATCATACCAAACACCGGCAAAAAGAATGCCCCTAACCCTTCACGGCCAACCGAACCCTAACGATCAGTCACATCACCTAGTAAAAAACCACGAGCCACGAGCCACGAGCCACGAGCCACGAGCCACGGCATAAGCACAAGACCAGCTTGCAGCAAAATCGCAAATCCCAGCAGCAGAACGCGCAAAAAAAATCACGACGGAAAAGAAATGTCAAGAACGTAAGACGTATTCCATCATCACCAAAACGTGGTTCGATTCGAAAGGGAGGGCATCACGGTTGTTCACAAATGCGTTATAATTGCACATTTTCACCCTCTGTTGCGGTCACGGAACCCTAACTTGGCTATTTCCACACCGAATTCGCCGGCCGCGCCCCGCAGAGAGTCACGCGCCCCATCAAAAAAACCGTGCCACGAAAAATCTTTTCACCCTCCCCTTTCAAACGACGCGAAAATCGCACTTGAGAAGAAAACCATGAATCAAATAGCCAAATTCCTGCACCACCTCCGGTAATCCCCGGTGACTATTTTGCCACAAAGCATCATGCCGCTGGCAGGCGATTCTCCCCAAGAAAAACGGTAAACCGGGAACAAAAAGACCCGACACCCGATACTTGTCGCCCTTCGCGCAACCTGACTCCCCGCCCGTCGCAAGCATTTCTCACCGCCCGTCGCAAGGTCGCGTTCCAAGAGAAACGCACGCCTAACAGGCCAGAACATAACCCGCTGCAGATGACAACCGAATCAGGATCATGTATGGTTAGAGAACTCCCAAGACAGGCAGGCGTTGCTGCAAAGACGCATTGCCGTTGCTGCGATCGCAAAGCCGCCTTTTCGTTGCTGCGATCAAGGCACCCCTTTCTTATTGCCCCCTCCTCCAACCTCTCGCCTAGCTGATTCTGACCCTATTCGTGCAGTGCGCAGCTTGGCACCCTCGCTCGAATTCTACCTCTCTGATATTTTTCATGCAAAATACTGCCCCTCGCGTCGCCGACCATGCTGATAGCCCGCTTGCCAATCCCAACACCGGGATGCTGGTAATCGGAATCGGTAACGCAGGGTGTAATATCATCCAACAGATATATGCCAGCACCGGTGGGGATGGCGTTGCTAAGGATGACGGCACCATGGCGAGCATGAATAGCTCTGTGGATTTCCTGGCAGTCGATACCGATCAGCAGAAGTTGGCAAACGTCTCCGTGCCCATCCTGCATATCGGGAAGACGACCACCAAGGGCGAAGGGACTGGCTCGAATCCCGAGAAAGGAGAGCTCTCCGCCGAGGAAATGCACGACGACCTGATTGCCCATGTCAAAGACCGCCAAATGGTGCTCATCGTTGCAGGGCTGGGCGGCGGAACAGGCACCGGGGCATCGCTGGTCGTCGCCCGGCTGTGTCGCGATCAACACGTGCCCGTGCTGGCCTTGGTAAGCTCACCATGGAGCTACGACAGTCGCCGCACGTGGGCAAATGCCAATACCTACCTGCCCAAACTCACCGCCGCGGCGAACATGGTCGTGCGGATGCCCAACGAAAACCTCGAGAAGCTTGCCGACCAAGGCATCTCGGTTGAAAAGTCTTTCGGCTACCCCTCCGAGTGTGTGCAATCCATCATTGCCTTACTGACAGACATGTTGCACCGACCCGGAATGCGCAACATCGGATTCGCTGACTTCAAAACCATGATCACCCATCAAGGTCTGGCCATGATCTCGGTGCAACCCATTGCGCCGCACCTGAATAACATGAAAACGCTGATCGACGACGCCATCGGCGACCCGCTCTACGAGGGGCTTTCCATCCGCGAAGCCAGCACCGTCATGGTTTATTTGGTGCTCACAAAGGACTTCACGATCGGACAATTCCACGCCATTCACAACGAGATTCGCAGCCAAATACCCGGACACGCCGATTACCGCTTCGGGTTCCGAATCGACGCCCAAACAAATGACCAGATGAAGATGTTGCTGATCACTGGTGGGATTCCCGATGCCATTCTAGCAGAACCCTCGGAGGAGGCGGTGGCGGCCCCAAGCCATGATGCGCAAGCCGAGCAGGCATCCCACGGACAATCCAGCGACGAGACCGACACCGACGATGGGGACGACCACCTCCGGGCACACGACGAAGACGAGCAACCCTCGTTGATCCAGCCGGCAATGACACCCAATCGCGATGTAGACAGCAACCTCCTTCGACTCGGCGAAGGAAGAAGCAAGACTCGGTCAACCGAAAACATGTTCCGCCGACGCAACCCACGGGAACCCGGCAACAAATAATTTTCTTCCCGCTCTCTCCCGTTCGACGGGAAACCACGGGAAACCAGCGACAATAACCTCCCTCCCGCCCCTTCCGCTCGACAGGAAACCGCGGGAAACCAGCGACAAATAACCCCCCTCCCGCCCCTGCCGCTCGACAGGAAACCGCGGGAAACCAGCGACAATAACCTCCCTCCCGCCCCTGCCGCTCGACAGGAAACCACGGGAAACCAGCGAGACAGACAGTGGAAGTCATCAACCCGACCCAAAACACGCCCGCCCGCCCGCAACGAACGCCAACATTGCTCTGCATTGGCGTCGGAAATGCCGGGTGCAACATCGTCGACCATATTCAAAACAGCAACGCCCTGCACGTCGACTACCTTGCCATCGACACCGATTTGCAAAAATTGGACGCCCTGCTCGGCGGCGTGCCCTTCTTGCAAATCGGACAAACCCTTACCCAAGGCGAAGGCACCGGTGGCGATGCTGAGCTCGGCTACGCAAGCGCCGAGGAAGAACGCGACCACCTGACCGACCTCTTGAGCAGCTATCGGTTGGTGATCGTCGTCACCGGGCTAAGCGGCGGCACCGGTGGCGGCGCAACAACCTACATCGCCGAGGTTTGCCAGCAAATCAGTGTCCCCATGCTTGTCTACGGCATCCACCCTTGGGGCTTCGAACATAGCAACCAATTCCAGCTCGCCAATGGGCGGCTCGGCATGCTGATCGAACGCGGCGCCGTGGTCGTGAATGTCCGCAACACGAAGATCGAGGACATGTTTGCCGACGAACAAAGCCTCATGGACCGAACAGTCACCGAGGCGTTCCAAGTGATCGACAACGTCATCGATGCCTCGATCGTCATGCTGGTGGACATGATCCACGAATCCGGCCTTATCAACATTGACTTCGCTGACACTCGCTCCGTGCTTAGCTATCAGGGAATCGGCTTCATCTCGATAGTCACGCGGCAACACGCCGAAGACATCGAAAACATCATCGAAGAGATGGTCACCAACCCCTTGTTCGATGCCACGAATGGGCTGAACGGACAAGCCCTGCTCGTCTATGTCATCCTTAAGCCGAATTTTCCTGCCACCCATTGGCGGCATATCCAAGCCGCCATTAGCGAGCGTCTCAGCAAAGCCGACCATCACAAAATTGGGCTTCGTGTCGATCACAATGCGGACTACATGCTCCAGATACTGGTGGTGTCGACCGGGATTGACGTGCCGCCCGACGTGATCGAGGCGAAAGAGCACTTGCTCCACGAGCAGCAAAAGCGACAGGCACACATCGAGCAGGCGACCGCTGGCGCGCGCGGCACCACGAAAATCCGCCCCGACCAATCCATGAGCAAGACGGCGCGACAAGCATCGAGCAAAAACAAACGCGTGCCTCCCCAACCGGGCGGCGCACGCGCAAAAACACCTGCGCCGGCCACGCCAGCCGCGCCATCTAGCCGAGGCACGCGGCGTGCGATCTCGGTCGCCGACGATGAGCCGCCAAAGAAACCGCTTAGCACCTATATCGGCCCCGCCCACGACTGATAAGCGCGGCTCTCACTCACACCACTCCCCACCAATACGACCCCCCTGCCACTGCCATGTCACAGATCGAACACAGCGAAATCTTCACCCGTGCTGCCGGATCACTCACCGCAGAGCTGGTCGCGGTGAGTCGTGCCCGCCATCACCTGCTCGGACAATCACCCTTGGTGTTCGACGATCCCTACGCGATGCAGATGCTCTCAACCAAATGGCGAACGATCCTGAAGGTCGGCTTGCTTGAATACCTTGTGAGCAACTTTGCCATGAAGAAGGTGCTTCCCGTCGTCACCGCCCATATCCTGCGGGCGCGCTTCGAGGACGACGTCCGCAAAAACTTGATCGAGCAACAGCAAATCAAGCAAATTGTCTTGCTTGGTGCCGGGTTCGATATGACCGCATGGCGTGCTGGTGCCCACGGTAATCTCCCCATCTTCGAGGTGGATGTGCACAACACCCAGCACGTGAAACAAGAACGCCTGAAAAAAGCAAATTTAGACGTGCCTGCCAACCTGCACTTCGTCCCTATCGACTTCACCAAAGACGTGCTCGGCGATCGCCTTGCCAAAGCCGGCATGGACCTAAGCCTGCCTACATTCATCTCGTGGATGGGGACAAGCTACTACATAAACCGTAAGCAGGTGGTGCACACCCTGGAAAACCTTGGCAAAATGCTCCCGAGTGGCTCGGTGATCTGCTTTGACACGCTGCGCGACCCGGCAACCTTGTCGGCAACCGCGCTAAAAAGCTATCAGGTCTTGCTGGATTTTGTTGCCAAGCGCGGCGAGCCGATGATCAGCACCTGCACCAAGGAAACGTTGCAGCACGATCTCGAGGACATCGGCACGTGGGATATTGTCGAGCACGTCGACCCGGCAACCCAGTCTGCCCAATACACCCAAGGACGCAAAGACCTGCCCCAAGTCGACCCGCTGTTTGACTTCTTTGCCCTGCAACGCCGATAAGCTTGTTGTGCTTGTCCCAGTCGGATGAACGACCAAGAAAATCAGTCGGACGGACGGCCAGAAAATCAGTCGGACAGACGACCAGAAAATCAGTCGGATGAACGACCAAGAAAACCTGTCGGATGAACGACCAGAAAATCAGTCGAGCGGACGAAGTCAACGCACCGTATCCGCCGCCGACAAAAGACGCCTGCTCGCCTTCGTGAATGAGTGCACCCTAGCAGAGACCATCACCCGCTTCGCGCGCCCTCGCGATGACGCCGCCACCATCCGTTATACCAACCTGCTGGAACAACGACAAAACGGCGTGCCCCTATCCCGCCTGCTAGGCGAAGCCGAATTCTATGGCAGGCGGTTCGTGATCAATGATCAGTGCCTCGATCCGCGCGAAGACAGCGAGGTGCTGGTTCGCATTGCCCTAGACCTGCTGGCCACGTCACCACCGCCGGAGACGGACGGCGAGGATTCTGTTCCGTGGCACATCGCCGATCTGGGGACTGGCAGCGGTTGCCTGTTGATAAGCCTGCTTGCCGAGCACGAAAAGAGCCTTGCCACCACCTCAATCACTAACAGCACCAACAGTGCTAACAGCACTGACAGCACCAACAGCAACAACAGCTCTGACAGCACTGACAGCACTGACAGCAACAACAGCACTGACAGCACAAACAGCACCAAAAGCACTGACAGCACAAACAGCACCAAAAGCACTGACAGCAACAACAGCTCTGACAGCAACAACAGCTCTGACAGCACCAACAGCACAAACAGCACTAACACCAACAGCACTGACAGCAACAGCACTGACAGCAACAACAGCAACAACAGCAACAACAGCACAAACAGCACAAACAGCACCAACAGCACTGACAGCACCAACAGCACAAACAGCACAAACAGCACCAACAGCACCAACAGCAACAACAGCACCAACAGCACAAACAGCACCAAGAATGCCAACCATCGAGCAAAGCTAGGATCGACCCCCGAAAGCCGCGCCCTAGAAGGCGCACAAAATAGCCCTCCCCTCCAGCACACCGCAGTTGCCGCCATGGGCGTCGACGTGTCGTGCGACTGCTTGCAGGCGGCAGAAGCGAATGCCCACGCCCACCACCTCGTCGGAATCGCATGGCGGCAAGCCAACCTGCTCGACTCCAATGCCTATGATGGCTTGCTCGACGGCACCGGCACCCGCCCCTTCAACCTGATCATCAGTAATCCACCCTATATTCGTCACGATGCCGCCCTTGATCCTACGGTCACCCGATACGATCCCGCGCGTGCCCTCTACGGCGGTGACGACGGGCTTGCATTTTACCGAAGCCTTGCCAAGAATCTGCCCAAGATAACAACACACCGAGCACTGATCGTTCTCGAGATTGGCGCAACGCAAGCCCGCGCCGTTACGGAAATCTTTCACGCCGCCTCCGGCAATGCCTTCGATTGGCACTGGCAGGGCACCCACCACGACACGGCAGGGCTTGACCGTGTTGTGTGTCTCCAATTGCACCACCGCACCCCGTTACCGCCGACCACCGAGCTAAACGCATGACTACCTACCCCTTCAGCCATAACACCAATGCGCATGCCAACCTCGCTGACCACGATGCCTTCGTGGATGGCGTCCCCTATGCGACCTTCCAACGACTGCGGCAACAAGACCCCATCCACTGGACCCCCGACTCCGAAAGCGAAAGAGGATTCTGGTCAATCACGCGCTACCACGACGTCGGGCGACTCAACAACAATTTTCGCCTGATGAGCAGTGCCAAGGGTATCCGCATCGAAGACCAAAGCCCCGAAGAGTTCGAAGCCCGCAAGACCTTTCAAGAGACCGACCCCCCCGACCATCGCATCGTACGCCATTCGCTGAACCCGCACTTCTCGCTCGAGACCGTGTCGCGCTACGAACAGGACATCCGCCACCTCGCGGCCGACATCCTGGAACAAGCCATCGGCCTACGCGAATTCGATGCCGTCGAGCACATCGCCCGCCGCCTGCCAATGCTTATGTTGGCACGCATCCTCGGTATCCCCGACCACGATGCCAACTTTCTTGTCGAAATGGGCGACCAGCTCATTGCCAACTCAGACCCGGAATTCACCGATTTCGTCATTGACCAAGCCGATACCGACGAGTATCGATTGCTGCCGTTTCGCTCCCCCGCTGCCATCAAGCTGTTCGACTACGCAAAACAAACCCGCCAAGCTATCCAAAACGGCACCCACACGACCCCTGGGATCATGGCTGAAATCCTCGCCCCGGTGCCGCCGAGTGAGGGAGGGAAACCGAGCTATGTCATGTCTGAGGACGAATTCCGCAATTTCTTCTGCCTGTTGGTTGCGGCCGGCAACGACACCACGCGGTACTCGATTGCCGGCATGATGCAAATCCTCGCGAATAACCCGACGCTGTTCGCCCGCCTAAAAGCCGCCCTCGACGATTCCACCGCGCGCATCTGGGAGGTTGCCGCCGATGAATTCATCCGGTGTGCCTCCCCCACCATGCACTTCCGCCGCACCGCCACGCGGGACATTACCTACCAAGACAAGCTTATCCGTGAGGGCGATAAGGTCATCCTCTGGTTCGTTTCGGGCAACCACGACGAGAACGTGTTTCCCAATCCCACAACTGTCGATTTGGATAACCCGCGCAAGCGACACATCGCCTTCGGACAAGGAGGCCCCCACGTGTGTCTTGGCATGTACCTTGCCCGGCTCGAGGTGAAGGTGCTGCTTCAAGTCTTACTCGGGCGGGTGGAATCCCTGCAACAAACCGGACGACAATCCTATCTGCGGTCGAATTTCATCGGCGGGATCAAGCAATTGCCGATTGCCGTCACGCCGCACTAAGCTCGACGAGGGGCTGCCCCCAACCGGGGCTGAGCCCCGAACAGAGGCTGAGCCCCAACTGAGGCCGCGCCCCGACAGAGACTGAGCCCCAACTGAGACCGCGCCCCAAACAGAGGCTGAGCCCCGACAGAGACCACGCCCCAAACAGAGGCTGAGCCCCAACAGAGACTGCGCCCCAACCGAGACTGTGCCCCAAACAGAAGCTGAGCCCCAACTGAGACCACGCCCCAAACAGAGGCTGAGCCCCAAC
>JAHZLG010000028.1 GCA_022599995.1 Alphaproteobacteria bacterium
CTTGGGCGTGGTCAAAAAAATGAAGCAAGAATGCCAAGCTGGGATCAGTGGGGTCTACCTTTTTCCGACTCGCCACATGCAACATGATGCTGTCGACAACGTCCTGGTGATGCTGAATATCGAAGTAGCGAAAATCTACCTGGCCACTTTGCTTCGTGCCCATCAGCTCGCCGGCGCCGCGCCAATTCAGATCGGCTTCGGCGATTCGAAATCCATCCTCGGTTTCACGGAGCAACAGCAGCCGCTTTCTCGCGTTCTCGCTGGGACGCCCCGCCCCGCCACTGTCGCCGCCATGGCCGTCTCCATAGTTACCAGCACGAGAGCTGCTGGCGTTCCCGTTGGTGTCGTGAGAGGATTTTTCTCCGCCGCCAAACAGCAAGATGCAGTATGCCGCCTCGGCCCCGCGCCCCACGCGCCCCCGAAGCTGGTGGAGCTGCGACAATCCAAATCTTTCGGCTTGCTCGATGACCATCACCGTCGCCGAGGGCACATCGACCCCGACCTCAATCACCGTGGTCGCCACAAGAATCGGCACTTTCTGTGCAGCGAATTTCTTCATGTTGGCGGCTTTCTCGCGCGGCGTCATTTTCCCGTGGACAAGGGTGACCATGTCCTCGCCAAAGACGTGTTGCAAATGGGCATGACGGGTTTCGGCGGCAGACAGAAAGTTGGAATCTTCGATCGCAGGGCAAACCCAGAATACCTGCTCACCCTTTTTGATTTGACGGGAGAGCCCCGAAAAAAGCTCGGTAAGTCGATCAGTACTCACCAGCCGCGTGACGATAGGCAGTCGCCCCGGCGGCTTTTCGGTAAGACGCGAGGTCGGCAGCTCACCATAAAACACCTGCAAATATGATCGAGGAATAGGAGTCGCGGTCATCAACAGGACATCGACAGCCTTGCCCTTGTTCACCAATTCCATCCGCTGGCGGACGCCAAATCGGTGCTGCTCATCAATGACCGCATAGCGCAGGTCGTGATACACCACCTCCTCGGAGAACAGGGCGTGTGTCCCGATGATGATTGGGGCACTGCCGTTTACTAGCCTGCCCAACACCCCTTTGCGGGCACGTCCCTTCACCGAGCCGGTAAGCAGTTCCGCATGAAGCCCAATGCGAAACAACCATTTGTTCAGTGTCTCGTGATGCTGCCTTGCCAAAATCTCAGTGGGAGCCATCAAGGCGGCTTGTCCTTTGTCCTCAACTACCTGCAACATGGTCATCAAGGCAACTAAGGTTTTGCCACTCCCCACGTCTCCTTGAAGGAGACGCACCATCCGTTTGCTGTCCGCAATGTCAGCGGCAATTTCCTTGCACGTCCGCCCTTGCGACTCGGTCAAGGAGAAGGGCAACTCTTTGATCAGGGCGGCTTGAAAGTGTCCCGTGCCGTGTGAAGCACGGCCAGCGGCTTGCTCGTGCCGATCTTTCAGAATGCGCAGTGCAAGCTGGTAAGAAAGGAATTCATCACAAGCCAGACGCATCACCGCAGGGGCTTGCAAGGCAAGGTCATCATTGCTCTGGGGATGATGCATGCGATGGACGGCTTCCACGAAGGAAGGCAGACGATGCATCCCGATCAGCGAGGGGTGATGCCACTCGGCAAGGGGTTTCGCCGCCTCATCGAACACGCCGAGCGCGCGCGTGATTAAGGGCACCAAATGCTTGGTTTCTAATCCGCCGATTCGCGTATAGACGGTATCGTGCGCCACCGCCGGCAGATGGGCATCAGCGGACAGAATCGGATCGGGGTGCGTAATCCGCCACTCGGGGCCGAAGAGCTCGAGCTTTCCGCCGATTGTATGCCTCGTGCCAAGGGCAAACCGATCGGCGACCCACCCTCCACGGGCAATGAACCATACCAAGACCAACTGTTGCTCTGGGTCATCGAGCAACGAGACGGTCGCCCGCCATGGTGCCCCCTTGCGTGCGGGGCTCTGCATATTGATCACCCGCACCCGCACGAAAACCTCTTTTGTTTCCATCTCGGGGGCGAGGGTGGTTACCAACGCGCGCTCGCGTACCCGCAACGGGAGGTAGTGCAACAAGGCGTGCAGGGACTCCGAGCCAAGCCGGTCGGCAAGGGTATCGGCGACTCGGTCGGGTAACAGCAAAACCGAGCGAGCAGAGTGAAAAAGTCGTAGCGTAGACATGCCGCGTCAAGTGTACGGCGTTGCCCATTGTCATTCAATTGCCTTGCATGTCTGCGGGTGCCCAGCAGGTGTCCAGCAGGTGTCTAATGTGTGCCAACCGGTGCCCAGCCGGTGCCCAGCAGGTGTCTAATGTGTGCCCAGCAGGTGTCCAGCAGGTGTCTAATGTGTGCCCAACCGGTGCCCAGCAACAAACTCGGCAGCCGCGGCTTTTTCAACCCTTGCACGTGTCTCTATGCCGCTGTTTGCGGTCACCTGTGTCGACATTGTACTCGTGGGCATGATCTTGGTCGCGGACACGATCTTGGTCGTGGATGTGATCGTTGTTCGATAGTTGCTCTTTGCTTACACCCAGTATCGGTCTATCCGTCTATCCGTATGTTGCCTGCCTTCGCACTGTTGTCCTCCGTTCGGCTTTGATCTTCGTGCGGGATCAAAACGAAGCCCATGGTGACTTGTGATCATTACGGTGCTTCGGGTCGTTTCTTTTCGCTATCTGGTTACTGGCTATCACGATGCCTTCTCCTGTTTTTGTGGCCATCGACCCGTTCGCGCCGATTCGACTCGGCGGGGTTTTCGATGGTCTGGATCGGCACCAAGCGACAGATACGGCCATGCAAGCAACTGGAGAGGTCACAACCTGTCGCCTACTGCCGCAAACCTCACCTGCGTGCCACTACGAGCCGCGATCGCCATACAACACCCTCTCCGTGCTGCGCGAAGCCGAGTGGCTTGTCGCCGAGGATGAGCTGGAATCTCCGCAATGGAAAAACGCGGGTTGCGTGGGGAATCTAGAACGAGCCCCTCCCGCCGTTTTGGTGCGACAAATGCGCCGCCGCTTTCAAGAAGGTCATCCCATCATTTGGTGGGGTAATCCCGGAATCTTGATCCGCACCCTCGCACCCTGCCTTGCGGACAAGACATTGGAGCCGCCTGTCGTTTTTCTCACGGCAGTCGATCCGATCCCACAGCTCCCGCGAGCGCAGGATATAGGCGATCAGACAAACCAAATATTGCCCCCTTGCCCGGTTCGATTGCTTGTCACCGTGGCCCTGGGTGCCCACCGCGGCGGAGATCATCTGGCGACCTTACTCGTTGATGCGCTGAAAACACTGGGCTATGCGGCGGAAAGAGGCACGCAGCCGAGCGTCCCCTTCGATGTGCCCGCAAGGGGGTGGCATGTGCTGCCTGCTTCGACCGCGAAGTCGATGACTCCGACCACGAAGTCGATGACTCCGACCACGAAGTCGATGACTCCGACCACGAAGTCGATGACTCCGACCACGAAGTCGATGATGATGCAGTGGCGACGCGCGTCGCGACGCGTCATTGTCGTCGATTGGGGGCACCCCGCGTCGTATGATTGGAGCTGGCTTCAAGCCGATCAGGTCAGACAAGACCCAAAGGCAACCGATGCGATTGCGAATGGAGTGGGCACGCAACATCGGTCTGAAAAGACTGAGCAACAACCACAGCAACCACAGCAACCACAGCAACCACAGCAACCACAGCAGCAACCACAGCAACCACAGCAGCAAGCACAGCAACAACAGCAACCACAGCAACCACAGCAACCACAGCAGCAGCCACAGCAACCAGGGGTCTCCCTGCTGGCTTCGCCCTATGTGCAATCAATTCCCGAAGGTGCTATCGGGCAATTGGTTCCGAAAGCAGTGGTGATTGGCGTCGGGTGCGCCCGGTTTTGCGCGACCGATGAATTGCTTGCCCTCGTCGAGCAGTGTATGAACCGTGCTGGTCTCAGTGTGCACGCCGTGGCGGCGATTGCGACCATCACCATCAAGGCCGATGAGCCCGCGGTGATCGCCCTGACTCACCACTACGCCTGCCCGCTTCGCCTGGTGAGGCCGACAGTTTTGTCATTAATCCCAGTGCCTAATCCCTCGTCGACTGTCCTTCAGGAGGTTGGCACTCCCTCAGTGGCAGAGGCGGCGGCACTCGTCGTTGCCAGTGACCCGCTTGTTTCTGTTTCGACAGCCATGGCTGCACGGCTTCTTATCGTGCAGAAAACGACCACCAAATCGGCAAGTTGCGCGATTGCATTGGCCGATGCGCCGTTGGTTTGGAAAGCGACTCTGCCCGCCACAGGGACATGTCCCGTGCCTCGGCCTGGCCTGGCGTGAGGCTTAGAATTCTTGAATGGAGAAAACCAACCGATGCGCACGTCACTCGATTCTGCTGATCCCGCCCATCAGCCACGTGGGAGTCTCACCGTCGTAGGAATCGGCCCTACGGGGTGTCGAGGCATGATGACCCCCGACGTTCGCGAGGCCATTTGGCAGGCAGAAGACCTTGTCGGTTTTGAAGGATACCTGAACCTGTTGAACAAGGCCGTGGCACCGGGAAACCGACACCATTTTGGTCTGGGGGATGAAGTCGCTCGCTGCCATCATGCGATAGGGTTGGCGGCAGAGGGAAGACGCGTGGTCATGGTGTGCTCGGGGGATGGTGGCATCTATGCCATGGGCAGTTTGGTGCTCGAGACGATCGCCTCGCACCACCACAGGGAAGACCGCTTAGCCCAGGGTATCGAGCTTGTGATGATGCCCGGTATTACCGCAATGCAAGCGTTGTCTGCGGCTGCCGGTGCCATGCTTGGCCACGATTTCTGCGCCATTTCGCTATCGACCCTGCTGACCCCACGCGAGACCATATGGAAGCGAGTCACCCATGCGGTGGCGGGGGATTTCGTGATGGCACTTTACAATCCGCGCAGCCGCCAGCGAGCAACCTTCTTGCAAGAGGTTATCGATCACTGCCGCGCCCATCGCTCGGCCACGACGCCCGTCGCGGTCGGACGTGCCCTTGGCAGTGACCAACAAACCGTCGTCCTTCACCCGCTGGGGGAGATCAACACAGAAACCGTTGATATGCATACAACGCTGATTGTGGGCAACTCGCAATCGTGCATCCATGAGATGGCAGGGCAACGCTTTGCCTATACCCCACGAGGCTATGGCGGCGCGCGATTGGTCTAGCATTGCTGTGATTGCTGTGATTGCGGCGGATGTTTTGTCTGTTTCGCCTTGCTCTGCTCAAGGTGTGTGCTGTTCACGGTGTGCTCAGTTCAAGGTGTGTGCTGTCCACGGTGTGTTCTGTTCACTGTGCGCTTAGTTCACGGTGTGCGCAATGCCCGGATGCGGGCCAATTTTCGCTCCCGTGCCCACATGACCAACCCGCTGACCGAAATGATCATTGCCCCCATGATCACATAACGATCCAAGCTGACCTGAAAGACGACCAGGTCATAGAAGGTAAACATCAGCATCTCTAGGTAGATAAACGGGGCTATTATCGATGCCGAGCAGTGGCGCGCAGCAAGAATTAACAGCCCGTGCCCAAAAGAGCTGACGAGTCCGGGGCCGAGAAACAACACCCACGTGAAGAGATCGGGTGGGGTTTGCCAATGCTCTATCACCCAAGGCAGCAGAAACACCGAGCCGAAAAGGGTCATATAGAAAAAGGAAGGCAAAAAGGAATCGCCAGCAATCGCCACTTTGCGCGTAAGAATGGAGAACAACCCAAAGCCCAACGGAGACAAGATGGCGGGCAACACCAGCCACGAGAGGGTCTCGCCGCCGAACGGGCGGATGATGAACAGAACACCCGAGAAACCAATGCAAATGGCTGTCCACCGTCGCCAGCCAATCTTTTCGCCAAGCAGTGGGATTGCCAGAACGGCAACCCAGAATGGTGATGTGTAGAACATGGCGCCAAAGAAACTCAGGGAAAAATGCTTCACGACAAGAACGTTCAGCAACATCACTACCATCATGAGGGCACCGCGAAGCAGCTGAAGCTTCACGTGATTTGAGTGCCACGGCATCGGCCGGGGCGTTGCTTTTTTCCGAGTGGATTTTGCCAAAA
>JAHZLG010000029.1 GCA_022599995.1 Alphaproteobacteria bacterium
CAGCGGCAGCCATGGCGGGCGGTTGTGCGATATTGTAGTGCAGATTGCCATCGCCGACGTGGCCAAAGGGAAGCGGGACACACTCGGGGATCAGCGCACGCGCGGCGGCATTGGCGCTTTCAATAAAGGCGGGAATGGCCCGAAGCGGCACCGCGATATCGTGTTTCAACGACGCCCCTAATTGCCGTTGCACCCCGACAATCTTTTCGCGTGTTGCCCGCATCTCGGATGCTTGCCGTTGGTTGGTGGCGACGGAGCAATGGGCAACTATGCCTGCGGACTCGGCGGCGTGATAGACGGATTCAAAGACCTGCATGAGACGTTCGAACTCCGCATCCTCAGCCGGGTCACCGCCTATTGCAGCCCCTTCCGCCACGGATGGAGCGTCGCCGCGGTCACCGCGGGCGCCACGGTCACTCTGGTCACCGCGGTCACAGCGGTCGCCACGGTCACTCTGGTCACCGCGGTCACAGCGGTCGCCACGGTCACCGTGGTTGGCGGTTGCTAGCTCGACCAAGACAAGCCACGGGTGCGTCGCAAGGTGCGGTGTCGCCCCTGCCACGAGGGTATGGGGCATCACTTCAAACATCTCGATGGCATTGCCGGCGTGGGTCGTCATCAGATCATAAAGTGCCATGACTTCCGTTGGCGTGGCAACGCCAAACACACCGATCACCTTGGTGTGCAGGGCAGGGTGCAATTGCAGGCCGACCCGCGTGATGACCCCAAGCGTGCCCTCGCTGCCGATGAACAGGTTGGTGAGGTCATAGCCCGTGTTGTCCTTCTTGAGCCACGGGAGCGATGACACAATGCTCCCATCGGCAAGCACGACCTCGAGCCCGCGCACCAGCGCACGCATGCTGCCATAGCGCATCACGTGGATACCTCCCGCATTGGTGGCGACATTGCCGCCGATGGTGCAGCTGTTTTGCGCGCCGAGACTCAAGGGGAAGTACATCCCACCCGAGGCGGCGGCGCTTTGGACATCGCTGAGCACCGCCCCCGCCTCGACGATGATGCTGCGATCGATGGGGTTGATTGCCTCAATGGCAGCCATCCGCTCGAAGCTGAGCAGGATGGTGTTCGGCTGTGTCGGCGTCGCCCCACCGCACGAGCTGGTGTTTCCTCCTTGCGGAACGATCACCAAGCCGTTGGCGCGCGCGAAATGGACAATGGTTTGCACCTGCTCGACCGAGCGCGGCTTAAAATGCCCCCAGCACTCGCCGCTGTAGACGCCGACCTCATCGATAAGTCGCGGGGCGGTCTCCGCACGGGCGGCGAGGGCATCGGGATCGAGCTGGGCAAGCAGGGCGTCGATAGACGGCATCACGGATCAATAAGACGGATGAGGCGGGCAGAGGGCAGGGGGCAGAGAGAACGGGGGCAGAGGGCAGAGGGCAGAGGGCAGAGGGCAGAGGGCAGAAAGCCGTGCAGTGATGCCTAGCCTCCGGTGCCGCCGACGGTGATTCCATCGATGCGCAACGTCGGTTGTCCCACCCCGACCGGGACGCCTTGTCCGTCCTTGCCGCAAGTGCCAATGCCCTCATCGAGCTCCAGATCGTTGCCAATCATACTGATCTTGCCCATCACATCGGGGCCGTTGCCGATCAGGGTTGCTCCTTTGAGTGGAGCACCAATTTTGCCGTTTTCGATGGCATAGGCCTCGGTGCACGAGAAGACGAATTTGCCATTCGTAATATCGACCTGCCCGCCGCCGAACTGGGTGGCGTAGATTCCCGACGATACCGAGGCGATAATGCCCTCAGGGTCTTCCGCGCCGGCAGCCATGAAGGTATTGGTCATGCGCGGCATGGGGGTATGGGCATAGGATTCGCGTCGCCCGTTGCCGGTGGGAGCCGTTCCGCTCAGGCGGGCATTTTGTCGATCCTGAAGGTAGCCTTTGAGTATCCCATCCTCGATCAGGACATTGTGCTGGGTTGGCGTGCCCTCATCGTCAATGTTCAAGCTGCCGCGCCGATTTGCAAGGGTGCCATCGTCAATCACCGTCACCCCCTTTGCTGCGACGCGCTCGCCGACCCTCCCGGCAAAGGTCGAGGTACCCTTGCGATTGAAATCACCCTCGAGTCCGTGCCCGACCGCCTCGTGCAGCAAGACCCCGGGCCACCCCGGGCCAAGCACCACGGTCATCTCACCGGCAGGGGCAGGGCGGGAATCAAGGTTGAGCAAGGCTTGCTTGATCGCCACGTCCGCTTGCGACCGCCACCCCTCGGTGGTGATGAATTCATCGAAGGTTGTTCTGCCGCCACGCCCACAGTGTCCGACCTCCTGGCGATCACCCTGTTTGGCGATCACGGAAATGTCGACCCGCACCAAGGGGCGAATATCCACCATCGACCGATTGTCGGCAAACATCATCTCGATCAGTTGCCACTGGGCAGCAAGCTTTACCGAGCACTGAATGATACGGGGGTCTTGCTTCCTGACATAGCTGTCGATCGCCTCAAGCACCGCCACCCGGGTCGTCAGGGGCATCAGGTCGATGGGGTTGCTCTCCAGATAAAGCTGGTGATTGGCCGCAAGAGGTGGGTTCGCCAAGGTGCCGGATTGCCCCTTGGTCACCGTGTCGAGGACGGCGGCACTGCGCCCAAACGCCCCGTCTTCGAAGACGTCACCGTGGGCATAGCCGACGTTCTCGCCGCTCACCGCCCGCAGTCCGTAGCCACGGCTTAGACTGGTGTTCATTGATTTGATATGGCCATCACTCATCATCAATGCCTCGTTGTGACTGTATTCAAAGAAGAATTCGCCATCATCGGCATTCTTGAGCGCCGCATCGAGGTTGCGTTGAACGGTGTGTCGATTGAGTCCGTCGGCAAAGAAGAGGTCATTTGCGGTGGGCATTGCTGGCATAGCGAGCGTGGGGGCGTTGGTGGACATCATCTGAGACTTTGTGGGGCAAGGGGACAGGGTTCAAGGACGCACAGCGTCAGGGGTTGAGTGACGCGTTTGCGTCAGGGGCTAAGGGAAACACAGGCGTCAGGGGTGTGGGACGCGTGGGCGTCAGGGGGCAGGTGCCGCAGCGAACAGATCGTCAACCCCGTAGAGTCGCCCCCGATCGCGCGGCATGGTTGCCAAGAACAAGGCGGCACGCACGACTCCGGCGGCGAAGACGCGACGGTCTGCCACGCGATGGGCGATGGTGAGCCGCTCGGTGTCGGCGAAGAAGGTGACTTCGTGCTCGCCGATCACTTCGCCGCCGCGTTGGGCGGCATAGCCGATGCGCGTGTCGGGGGTGCGTTGCGGTGAAGGATAGCGACCACCACCGAAAGCACTGCCGGTTGAAGCGGAGGAATTCGTCGTTGCGGCAGAAGCAACGCCATCGGTTGTTCCTTGAGATATGCGGTCGGGCCGCAGGGCATCTTCAATGGTCTGCCCGAGTTTCAATGCTGTCCCCGAGGGCGCATCGACCTTATGGCGATGGTGAATGTCCAGTATTTCCACGTCGTGATACCCCAGATGCGGGTTGTTGAGCAAGACCTCGGTTGCCTCGGCGAGTATCTTGCGCAACGCATGGACGCCAAGCGCAAAATTATCCGCGTGGAACACCGGGACGCGGGTTGCCGCCTGTCGCACACTGGCATCGAATTCCGTGGGGTTGAGCCCCGTGACAGCTGAGACGATGGGGGTGTTGGTTGCCATAGCTGTTGCCATCACGCGCGGGGTCATGGAGCCGTTGGTCACGTCGATGGCGACGTCGCAGGGTGCCATGTCGGTTAGTTCTGTCGAGACGGTGTCATCATCCCCGGCAAGTTTTGCGCGAACGATCTGTCGCACAAGGGTAATTGCTCTATGTGGCACGGCTGCGTTGCCTTCGGGGCAGTTTGCAGTGATGGGGTAATCGGCATGGATGATGTCGGAGACGGTGCGTCCCATGCGTCCGTGGGCGCCGATCAGGGCGACGCGCAGCGGGGGCAACGGATGGTCAGGTTTTGTTGCTTGCACGGTGTGATTAAAAAATGAGGGTGCTTGTCTTTGTCCGTAGCGAGCGATGCCCGCAAGGGCAAGCGTTAGCGATAGGGCAAAGACACAAGCCCGACTAGCCTGCAGCCGCTGGGCGATAGCTTGCGTGCGCAGCACAAGGCAAGGGTGCCAGGGCGGCGCAGGGTTTGCATTGCGCATCTTTGTCCGTAGCGAGCGATGCCCGCAAGGGCAAGCGTTAGCGATAGGGCAAAGACACAAGCCCGACTAGCCTGCAGCCGCTGGGCGATAGCTTGCGTGCGCAGCACAATGCAAGGGTGCCAGGGCGGCGCAGGGTTTGCATTGCGCATCTTTGTCCGTAGCGAGCGACGCCTCCCTTGGTGGGCTTGCCTAGCATAGCGAACCTACGCCCTGCATGCCATACGGCACTAGTGTCCCAGACACGTGTGCCGGGCACTAGTGCCCCGGCTAGTATGCCCATGGAAAACGGTGTCAGCCAGACCCTTCCTTTGCCGAGGATGCTTGCCTTGGTCATTCACACCCTGCATTCACTCCCTAGTCGGACTTTCGCTCCTTAAAAAGGAGTTGCATTATTCTTTATGGGTGATTGATTCAATGGGGGTGCAATGATAGGATCGCGCGATGAGACATGTTGCCCTGTTAGTGGTCGCCCTGATCATTGCGCTCTCAATTGGGTTTGCACTGACGAAGGTAATTCGCGAAACCCACGATGGTGAAACGCTGGAGGGAACCGACGGAGGTGAAGACCTGCAGGGAACCAATGAAGATGACACAATACTTGGGCATGGTGGATCTGACACGATATTCGGGGAAAGGGGTAATGACGCGCTATACGGTGGCGATGGCAGTGATATCCTACTCGGGGGTAATGGCAATGACGTGCTAAGGGGGGGAAGGG
>JAHZLG010000030.1 GCA_022599995.1 Alphaproteobacteria bacterium
CCATCGCCCCGGAAGTGATCCTCAGGACGAACCCTGCTCGGCACTCGACCCGATCGCGACCGCCCATATCGAAGACCTTATTCACCAGCTGAGTGAGAAATTCACCATCGTGATAGTGACGCACTCGATGCAACAGGCTGCCCGCGTCTCCAACCGGACGGCGTATTTCTATCTCGGCAAACTCATCGAGAGCGGCGACACCAAGCAAATCTTCACCAACCCCAACCATGCACAAACGCAACAGTACATCACGGGACGAATAGGATGAACACGAAGGATCACAACAACAACAGCCACAGCCACAAGGCATACGGAAAACATATCGTCTCGGCCTATGATGCCGATATTTCTACCCTGCGCAATCTGCTCGATGAGATGTCCTCGTTGGTCAGTGAGCAGCTGCAGTCCACCGAGATTGCCCTGCAGTCTCTTGACAAGACCCTCGCCAACACGGTGCGTGTGCGCGATCGAGAGGTGAACGAGTTGTTGCGACAAGTCGAGAGTCATTCACTGGAGATCATTGCCCGGCGGCAACCCATGGCCATCGATCTGCGCTACATGGTGCTTTCGGTGCGCGTGGCCGCCGAAATGGAGCGGCTTGGCGACCACGCCCGCAATGTCGCCAAACGCGTGCGCGTCATGGCCGAAGACACCGATCTGAAATCCACCGCCAGTTTCAAAACACTCGGCCCTATGTTGGGGGCGCAGCTCCATGCCATTTCGCCCCGCCTGACCGAGGTCTTTGCCGCATGGCGCGAGCGCGATGATGAACGCGCCTTGAAGATACGCGCATCGGATGAGCTGATCGATCGTGCCTACGAAGCCTTTTATCGCACCGCCGCCACTTACATGATCGAAGACATTCGGCATATTACGGCAGTGGTGCAGATGATGTTCATCGCCAAACACATTGAACGGATGGGCGACAAGATCGCCGACATTGCCGAGCATACCTACCTGCTCGTGCACGGTACTTTTATCGAAGACGAAGAGTAAGCCGCACGCCCGCATCATGCCGATCGCGATGTCAAGCGAAGCACTGATGCCCCTTTCCTTCAGCAGGTCACCTTGCTTCACAGGACGTTATCCTCTAAAGTGTCGCGCCTACTCAATAGATCGGACACACCCCACGCATGACCTATGCCCTCTACAATTGGCAACAACAATGGCTCGCCCCTTTCCACCGCGCGAACCGATTGCTCACCCCTTGGCTTGATCATCCGATGCATCGTGCCGCGCCATCGGCACTGACACAGGCCCTGACCGCCAATCAACGCGCCTTTGACTTCACCACGCGCAACCGAAACAAGCCCAGCTGGAATATCCCCACTGCCGATGTGATCGATGAGGTCGTGCTCGATCACCCGTTCTGCTCCCTGCGACGCTTCTCCAAACAAGGCAGGAAGGACAACGGATTCGCCCCGATGCTCCTTGTTGCCCCCCTCTCGGGGCATTATGCGACGTTGCTGCGTGAGACTGTTGATTGCTTTGTCACCGATCGCGACGTTTGGATCACCGACTGGAAAAATTGCCGCGATGTGCCTGCCGACGCCGGCGGCTTCGGCGTCGAAGACTATATCGATCTTATCAGTGAGATTATTGATCACCTTGCCACCCCTGCCGATGTGGTTGCGGTCTGCCAACCTTGTCCGCTCGTGCTGGCAACGCTTGCCCTGCGTGCCCAGCGCGAAGCCCCCCTTGCCCCTCGGTCACTCATCCTTATCGGCGGCCCCGTCGATCCCGCGGCAGCACCAACGAAAGTCACCAAACACGCGGATTCACAAAACCTTGCCTTCTTTAACCGCGCCATGATCGATGTCGTCCCCGCCAATTTCGCAGGCAAAGGACGGCGTATCTATCCCGGCTATCTTCAGCTCATGGGCTTTATGGCCATGCAACCGCAACGCCACGCGCAAGCAGTGGTCGACTGGTTCACCAATCTCCACCGCAGCAAAGAAGCAAAAGCCCAGAAATTCGAATCCTTCTACGATGAGTATTTCACGGTGATGGACCTCCCCGCCGAATTCTTTCTTGAGACCGTGGAGCGGATATTCAAGAAAAATCAGCTTGCCACTGGGCAATTATCCCACCGCGGACAGCGGGTTGACCTCACCGCCATCAAAGGCACCGCCATGATGACCATCGAAGGGGCGCGCGATGACATATCTGCCCCCGGACAAACCTCGGCTGCGCACTTGCTCTGTCCCAATGTATCCGTGCGGAGGCACATAACCCACCCCGATGTCGGACACTACGGGTTGTTTAGCGGGCGCAAATTCAGGGCACAAATTGCCCCCGAAATGACCGCCTTCTTTGCGGGCATCCCCCCTTTGAACCCTCTCGGCCAGTAACCTATCTCACTGCTAACTAACTAAGTAACTAGCTAGCTAGCGGGGAGCTCCCCTCCCCTCCCGAACTGCAACCACCCTCTCGGCCAGTAACCTATCTCACTGCTAGCTAGCTAGCTAGCGGGGGGCTCCCCCCCCATTCCCCTCCCGAACCGCAACCACCCGCGCAAGCGAGTACCCCACTGGCAGGCAACGATGACGCAAGACACAAGACGCGAAGCTACCTTCCACCGAAAAACAAACGAAACCGACATTCAATGCGCGGTCGTGCTCGATGGGGCGGGGGAACACGATATAGCAACCGGAGTCGGCTTCTTCGACCACATGCTTGCGCAACTCGCGCGGCATGGGCTTCTTGACCTAACCATTCAGGCCCGTGGTGACCTCCACATCGATGCCCACCATCTCGTCGAGGATACGGGGTACACCCTCGGGACGGCCATACGGCAAGCCCTTGGCGATAAGCTGGGGATCACGCGCTATGGCGATGCCCTGATTCCCATGGATGAGACCCTCGTGCAAGTCGCAGTCGATCTGAGCGGTCGCCCCTACCTTGTCGAGAACATCCCGTTTAGCCAGCCGACCCTCGGCACCATGGATACCGAGCTGTTCCATGAATTCTTTGAAGCACTCGCCCAAAGCCTCGGTGCTGCAATCCACATCAATGTCCTGCGCGGGCGCAACAATCACCACATGATCGAAGCCAGCTTCAAGGGGCTTGCCCGCGCATTGCG
>JAHZLG010000003.1 GCA_022599995.1 Alphaproteobacteria bacterium
AGCAGGCGAAATGCCTCCTGCATCCGCGGCGCAATAAATGCCGGATAATCATCAAATTGGTCGTTGTATGCGTGTCCCCCTTGGATCGTTGTCCGATACTGTTGGCCTTTGTAACCGGTACGGTCGCCGAGCGCATCCCGTTGCGTGGTCATCAATTGACGTGTTTGAACACGCCCAGTGTTGAAGGGAGGATCAATGTAGATAAGCGGGAATGATTCATCCGGGAAATTGCCGATCACCTTCATATTATCCCCCTCGTATACTTGCACCCCGCGCCCAGCAAACGGCAATGGGGGAGAAGGATCAGCAGTTGCTCCCGATGGCATGATGTTGCAGGCACCGTTGTATGGAGAGAGGGGGTGAGGCAAGATTAAATCATCCTCAGAGCAACAAAAGCACGGTACAGGGAAAGGTCTGCCAAAGCAATCATCTCTTGTGACGGTTGCCCGTTGCAGGGGGCAAATGCGCTGGTTATGGTGACGCCAATCCGCGCGATGACACACGGATTCCTCTAGCTCGAACGACAAGGACAGAGGTGCAGCCGAAACACCCCCGCCTTCCCGCCCGGACGTTGCGATGGCAACGCCAAACCTACTATTTGCTTGTTACCAGCTGCCTCATTCGAGCTGCCGTGTGGTTCATTGTGCGGTGTATGCGGCTCACGCGGCGGGGCAAGGCAGGGCACAACGAAGCAAGCAAGAGCTACACTGCCATCATAACTAACCACACCGCCCTAGGTGACCTGTTAGTTACCATGACCCCCCTCCAACATATCAATGACGTGGTGTGCCGGCGAAATGGCCGCCTGTTGCTCATCCGTGCCCATTCGCTGGGAACAACCCCATTGCTTGCGCGCAAACACCTCAAGCATGCTTGGAAGCACGGCGGGACGAGTGCAGGGTTTTCTGCACTTACCGCTGTACTCCGCAACCGCGAGGCCACGCAACTAGAAAGGCTGCTGCAACCCCATGACATTGATGTGTTTTTCGTCGATACCAAGCGGATCATGACGAGCACCTTCTATCGATTGGCGGTCTGCCTTTTCCTGAGTAACAAAGACATCGAACGCCTGTGCTTCCCCCACGACGCAAGAGGGCCTGGCACCTGTATCGCCCTTGGCACGCGAGCACGGAAGACCCTCTATCTTCATCCGCAACGTGTACCCTGGTGGCACCGAGCACGAGACTTGCTCCCCTTTGGTAACCGGCGCGCAGACACCCTCTCCTTTCGGGCGGTGGCGTTCTTGCGGGGGTTCACGCGGTCATTTCACATGGTGACGCCGCACCATGATCGCAGCCTGTGGACATATACCACATCAGTCAACCAGCCCTGTGAGGGCGATCGCGTCCATTTTCATGAACGGTATCGTGCCGTATGGGAGCCGATGCTAGACACGCCATTGCCACAATCCCTAAGGCCGCTTCATATTCCGTACACAACGAAAAGGAGCGCATTCAGTTACCTCCCCGACACCCCGTTTGGGGTGGTGAACCTCGGCTATCTTACCTTCGATGAGAGCAATCCTTTTGCTCCCCATCCGCAGGTGGGGACGGCACAGCAACAGAGCACGAAAGTGCTTTGCAACGACGCGTGGCGCGCCATTCTCCGTGCCCTCGTCGCGCACCATGTTGCCACCGGCGGCAAGGTTGTCTGTTTGGCGGCTCCGAATAATGCGACAGCCGTGTTAGAATTTCTGCATCATCTTGACGTCCCCTCGCCGTCTCATTGCGTTTTTGCGCCTCCGTTCTTTGATATCAATAGCCTTGTTCATCTGATTGCCGGGGCGCAATACCTGGTCAGCGAAGACACAGGGCCAGCACACATTGGGATTAATACGCAGACCCCGACCTATGTTATTGCCAATCGCCTCTCCAACCAAGAAGAACGCGCATTTCTGCCCTACCCCGACCAAGTCGTCGCCGAGGGCAATCAGCGCCTGTTTTTGCTTCCCCCCGAAGCCATGATCTGTTCTTCGCAACAAACGATCGAGGAGGGCCTCATCCCCGACCTGCTTTCCTTTGTTTCTCCCACACCAGCATGACTTGCGGGAACAAAACCTTATCTACTGCCCCTTGAATGATACCTTGCTGCCTCCCGACGACACGCCACCGCTTGTTGACCCGCAGGCCAGTGTTTCTCTTAGGGATTCCAGTCCCGATGCTTCCCCCATCCTACAGGAAGCACGCCCCTGCTTCCGAGACAGCACCGGGCTCTTGCCGCGCGGCAAGGACGTTGTCCACCATGACGTCTATGGTATGAACCCCACGTGCCCCTTGCACAACGTCGAGCACGCGCAGGGCAATGGCGTTTGATCCGTCCACGATTTCTTCGCCGCTGAGAACAAGGAAGCCACTGTCATCGATAGTCCCGACACTGCTCATCAATCGGGCGTTTGTCAGGCTGTCCGAAATCAAGAAGTAATCGGAGACATTCCGCCTGATGGCAAACGACTGCGCGGGCGTGACTTGATCACTGCCGTCATCCGGAGGGGGATCACTGTTGGCATCTTGTGATGCGTTGCAAGCCGCCAGCAACGGGAACAAGGAGAGAAACATCACTGGTCGGCCAGCGAACACGGTAGGACGAAATGTCGTCATCGAACAAGACCGTATCCGTTCCGCCGCCACCTATGATAAGATCGTTCCCTTCTTTGCCCATGAGGAAGTCGTTGCCCGAGCCTCCGAGTACATCGTTGTTTGTCGATGATATTAGGTGGTGTTATCTCACGGTAAGAGGGGGAAAATTTGATGGGGTTGGAAATCAGGATGCGACGCAGCAAGG
>JAHZLG010000031.1 GCA_022599995.1 Alphaproteobacteria bacterium
ACCGACGGGGTTGGTCACCGGCTGGGGTTGATCACCGGTAGGGGTTGGTCACCGGTAGGGGTTGGTCACCGGACGTTGCCGGTCAGCGGCTGGGGTTGGTCACCGGTTGGGGTTGATCACCGGTAGGGGTTGGTCACCGGTAGGGGTTGGTCACCGGACGTCGCCGGTCACCGGTTGGGGTCGGTCACCGGTTGGGGTTGGTCACCGGCAGGGGTTAGTCACCGGTTGGGGTCGGTCACCGGACGTCGCCGGTCACCGGTTGGGGTTGGTCACCGACGGGGGTCGGTCACCGACGGGGCACCAGCATCCTGCGTGTGGGTCGTGTTGTCGTTTTGATCAGCTTGACAAGACGGTTGGCATCATATCGCCTGCACTGATCACAAGGCGTTGCGTCCCTGTCTCAGTTTGCGTCTCGATCTCGAGCTCACCGCTTGGGGTGACCCCGTGGCATAATCCGGTCTTCACGCCCTGCGGGGTCTTGATCGAGACCTGCTCGTTGCATTGGAACAGCCTTTCGTTGATGATGCGCGCCATTTCCTCATAGCCGTTGCGCTCGCCGAATTGCCACCAGACATCGTGCTCGGAGATGATGCGGGCGAGGACGTCCATCGGTGCGACGTGCACCCCATCGCAGACCTCAGCAATGTTGGTGGCGGGAAAGGTCGCGTCGGCAATAGCGGGTGACACGGCGACATTCACGCCGACCCCACACACAAAGAAGGTTTGCGCGGTTGCGTCAGGACGCGGCACGGTGACCACTTCGGTAAGCACGCCCGATATTTTTTTGCCGTCGATCAGAATATCGTTTGGCCACTTGACCTTGACGCTGTCCCAATCATCGACGAAGTGGTTGATGGTTGAGAGCATCACCAGGCACATCAACATGCTGTAGGTAGGCCAGGTTTCGGAATTGCCTTGTGGTTTGGTTACAAAGGAGCAGTAAAGGTTTCCTTTGGGCGATATCCACGTTTTGTTGTTGCGTCCTTTGCCATTGGTTTGTTCGTCGGCGACGAGGATGGTGCCCTCGTCGGCGTCGCCACTGCGGAGTCGGCGGATGAGTTCATCGTTCGTTGAATCGATGGAGGGAAGTAGGATCAGGCTCATGGTTGTGTCGGTTGCTTTTGGGGGGACGTGAATGTCGTCGCACAGGAAGATGACATTGTTGGCTCTGGTATGCCTGCCGATGGGAAGGGCATCATGATTTGTGTGCTCATCGTGGTGGTAGTGGTCACCGCGGTTGGGGTTATCAGAAGGCGTGGCTTGCCCAGTTGGCTTGCTCGAACAGTACGGCGCCCCACACGGCGAAGGTAGCGATGGCAAAGAAGCCGATGGCTGCGATCAGTATCAGGGTCGTTGAACGCGAGACGATTGCACGGGCGAGCAGGGTTTCGTCGATCGAGCCACTCGTTGGCTCGTCGGCGAAATACATTCGGCGAATAATGCGAAGATAGTAAAATGCGCTGATCACACTGAACACGACGCCCACGATCACCAGCCACAGGAGGTCGGCTTGCAAGGCGGCTTGAAAGATGGAAAGCTTGGCGAAAAACCCTGCTAGTGGGGGCACTCCCGCCATGGAAAACATGATCCCGAGGATGATGATGGCGATGGTTTGGTCTTTCTTGGCAAGGCCGATGAGTTCCGCCAGCTTCGTCACGTAGTCGCTTTTGCTCTTTGGGTCTTTGAGCATCAGGATAACGGCGAACATTGCGAAGGTGGTGACAAGGTATATTGTACTGTAGAGCAGGACACTAGCGATGCCTCCTTGTCCGGCGGCGACGCCGATCAGCACGAATCCGACGTGTCCGATTGAGCTATAGGCGATGAAGCGTTTCACGGAATCCTGTTGCATAGCGCCAAGCGTCCCGACAGCCAAGGACACCAAGGCAAGCAGGCTAATGACTTGTTGCCACTCGGGCAGCATGGTGGCGAGCGGGTCGTTCAAAATGCGGAGTAACATAACAACCACGACGAATTTCGGTGCCGATGCCATGAAGGCAGTGACCGGCGTTGGCGCGCCCTCGTAAACATCGGGTGTCCACATATGGAAGGGTGCCGCGGAGATCTTAAAGGCAATGCCGCAGATTAGCATCACCACGCCCACAACCATCAGGTTGTTTGCCGACCCATTTTCCAGCACACGGGCGATTTCGGCGAAGCCGAGCACGCCGGTCGCCCCGTAGATCAGTGATGCCCCATAAACGACAAATCCCGACGATACCGCCCCGAGCACAAAATATTTCAGCCCCGCCTCGGAGGATTCCAACCGCTTGCGTTCGAGCGTCACCAGCACATAGATCGGCAGGCTTTGCAATTCGAGTCCCAAGAACACCATCAGCATGTGATTAGCCGATGCCATCACGCACAGCCCGATGGCGACGAAGATCATCAGGATGGGGATTTCGAACTGTTTGTCGGGGTTGTTCTCGAAGTATTTGGGCAGGAATAGCGTGGCCACGACACAGGCTGCCATGGCGATGGCTTTGGCAAAGAGGCTTAGCGTGTCCACCTTGAAGAAGGTGTCTTCATACTCGATACCAGCGGTGAGTTGTCCGATCACGGCGAGGAATGCCACCAGAAAGACGATCAGGCTCATCCCGGTCACCAGGTTGAAGGCTCGTCGGGCACTGAGCAGAGTGCCGACCAGCACAATAGCAAGCAGGCCAATGCCAAGTACCAATTCCGGGAGAAAAAATATTGGGTTCATTGTCGTTTGTCAGGGGCGGGTGATGATAAACAGGGTGCCATGCCTCGGGGGGCAGAATGGGCTACGATTGTTCTCGATGGTAATAAAGGGCAATCGAGGACAATCAAGGGCAATCGGGGGTAGCGGAGGGGCAAGCGCGCTATTCGGTGGTCGTCAATTGTAACGAGGGGGCGGGGGGCGCAGTGATTTGCTCCGGCGCAGTGATTTGCTCCGGCGCAGTGATTTGCTCCGGCGCAGTGATTTGCTCCGCAGTGATTTGCTTTGCAATGATTTGCTCCGATGCGATGCTTTGCTCGACTGGTTTGCTAAAGGTCGAGGGAAAGATTCCCATCCACAGCGTCACCCAGATCAACGGAACAAAATAAGCTATTTCACGGAGACTGAGATCGGTGATCGGGCGGCGGTTGGCCAGCTCGGCGTTGTTTGCGGTTTTGAACACCACCCGTTGGACAAGATAGAGCATGTACACTGCTCCCAACACCATCCCCGATGCGATCAGGATGGCGAACAGGGGCGAGCTCTTCCAGACGCCGATCAGCACGAGGAATTCCCCGATAAACCCGCTTGTGCCGGGCAACCCGATCGATGCCAGCGAGAAAAACACCAGATAGCGGGCATAGCGCGGCATCACCTTCCCCAGCGAGTCGATCTCGTTGATTTGCCGCGTATGGCGGCGGTCATAGATCGCCCCGACACACAGGAACAGCGCAGCCGAGACGACGCCGTGACTGATCATTTGGTACACTGCCCCCGTGACTGCTTCGGTGTTCCCCCCGAACAGCCCGATGGTTACGAAGCCCATGTGGGCGACCGAGGAGTATGCCACCAATTTCTTGAAGTCATCTTGGGCGAGGGCGCAAAATGATCCGTAGACAACCGCGATGGCCGACAGGGCATATATCAGCGGGGTAAAGAATTCCGATGCCTCAGGCAGCATGGGCAACGAGAAACGAATGAATCCATAGCCGCCCATTTTCAGCAACACCCCCGCCAATATGACCGACCCTGCCGTTGGGGCTTGCACGTGGGCGTCGGGCAGCCAGGTGTGCACGGGCCACATTGGGGTCTTCACCGCAAAGGAGGCAAAGAAGCCAAGCCATAGCCAGATTTGCAGATTTTCATCGAACTCGAAATTCTGGAGCTTTTGAATGTCGGTTGTCCCGGCCACTTGCCACATCACAATGATGGCGATCAGCATCAGCACTGACCCTATCAGGGTGTAGAGGAAGAATTTATAGGCGGCATAGACACGGTTTTTTCCGCCCCAAATCCCGATGATCATGAACATGGGGATCAGGACGGCTTCGAAGAACAGATAGAACAAGATGCTGTCTTGCACGGAGAACGTCCCTATCATGCTGGCCTCAAGCAGCAAGAAGGCGACTCCGAATGACTTCCACTTTTCCTTGATCGAATTCCAGCTTGCCAGCACGCAGATTGGCGTTAGGACGCACGC
Organism: Alphaproteobacteria bacterium; assembly: GCA_022599995.1. Taxonomy (GTDB): domain Bacteria; phylum Pseudomonadota; class Alphaproteobacteria; order CBDBCS01; family JAHZLG01; genus JAHZLG01. The sequence continues at coordinate 4,164 of JAHZLG010000031.1, forward strand.
CAGCAGGATGAAGAAGAGTGAAATGCCGTCGACGCCCACGGAGTACTCGATCGGCGTATTGGGAATCCACGGCATTCTCTCCACGAATTGGAGCCCGGGATTGGAGGTGTCAAAACGCCACCACATCCATGCCCCAAGCAACAGATTGACCGAGGAAATCCACAGCGTGCTGATTTTAATCAGGCGATCCTCGTTGCTGGGCAAGACCATCAGGAGCAATCCACCAACAAGTGGGAAGCCGATCAACAAGGATAGAATAGGCCAATCCATTAGCGGGCACGTCGCATATGAGGGGAAAGGGGCAGGGGCATCATGGGCAAGAAATCACAGGGCAGGGAGCAGGCAACGGTCAGGGCAATAGGGCAAAGAGCAGGCAACGGGCAGGGCAACGGGGTAGGGCAACGGGGCAAAGAGCAGGCAACGGGGCAGGGCAACGGGGCAAAGAGCAGGCAACGGGTAGGGCAACGGGGCAGAGAGCAGGCGGAGCAGGGCAAGGAAAGACAAGGTGGGAACAGCGGTCGAGAGGACACTCTTTGGTGTTCTCCCATTGTGCCCCGTGCGGTAGGCGGGTTGCGGCGAATGGGCAACGTTTTGTCCCAGCCCGGACGCGATAGTCGCGGTGGTCGTGATGCCCTACTGCAGAAGCAGGAACACCAGCAACAGCACCCCGCCTACCATAGCAAAGGCATAGTGATAGAGCTTGCCGGTTTGGATATAGACCGACAGCCGTGATGCCAACGCCACGGTTTTGCTGCTTGTTCCGGGAATGCCTTCATCAACGATTTTGGTGTCGAACACCTGCCAAATCCATTTGGCAAATTGCTTCATGGGTTTCACGAACACCGCATCGTACAGCTCGTCGAAGTACCACTTGTTGAGGAAGAACAGATAAATCGGACGGAATTGCGTCGCAATGCGTTGTGGCATCGTTGTTTTGCGGGCGTAGAGCATATAGGCAATGATCAATCCGAGGGCACTTGCGACCACGGGTGACCATTTGACCCATTTCGGCACGTGATGGATTCGTTCGAGCAGATCAGCGCGTTCGGCGGCGACAAAGAGGGAGCTCCCGAAGAAGGCGTGTGATGATTCTCCGATAAAGTAGTCAGCCAGCAACACTCCCGACAGCACCGCGCCAAAGGCGAGCACCATAAGCGGAATGATCATGACCAGCGGCGCATCATTCACGTGACTAAAGACCTTCTCACTTGCACGGACATCACCGTGGAAAGTCATATAGATCAGTCGCCACGAGTACAGGGCAGTCAGGAAGGCAACAAAGATACCGGTGTAGAAGCCAACCGTGCCGGGCAGGTTGCTGACCACGTAGCCCGCTTCGATGATGGCGTCCTTAGAGTAGAAGCCGGCAAAGGGCGGAAAGCCTGCGAGGGCTAACGATCCCACCCACATCATGAAGTAGGTCAGCGGTATCATGGAGCGCAACCCGCCCATTTTGCGCATGTCTTGTTCGTCCTGCAGGGCATGGATGACCGAACCCGCCGAGAGAAACAGCAACGCCTTGAAAAAGGCATGGGTCGTGAGGTGGAAGATCGACACCGAGTAAAACGACAGCCCTGCCGCCATAAACATATAGCCCAGTTGCGAGCACGTTGAATAAGCAATGACCCGCTTTATGTCGTTTTGCACCAACGCCGCAGTGGCGGCAAACAGGGCGGTTGCGGCGCCGATATAAGTAATAATGTCGCGGGCAACGTCGGCTTGTTCGAACAGGGGAGACAGTCGGCAGACCATAAACACGCCGGCGGTCACCATCGTCGCCGCGTGGATCAAGGCCGAGACGGGGGTAGGGCCTTCCATGGCATCGGGGAGCCAGGTATGCAATCCCAACTGGGCTGATTTGCCCATCGCACCGATGAAAAGCAGCATGGCCATCACGTCGGCCACGGCCCACTCGATGCCAAGGAAGGTGGTTTTTGCGCCGTCTAGTGTTTCCACCTGCGCAAAAATCTCACTGAATTGCACGGTGCCGAAGAAGGCAAACACAAAGCAGATGCCGAGCGCAAACCCGACATCGCCGACACGGTTGACCACAAATGCTTTGATTGCCGCCTTGTTTGCCGAGTCGCGTTGAAACCAGAACCCGATCAGCAGGTAAGAGGCAAGGCCGACTCCTTCCCAGCCAAAGAACAGCTGCACGAGGTTGTCCGCCGAGACGAGCATCAGCATGGCAAAGGTAAACAAGCTTAGGTAGCTCATAAAGCGGGGCAGCTCTTCGGGATGGTGCATGTAGCCCACCGAGTAAACATGCACCATCAACGAAACCGTATTCACCACACAGAACATGACGATCGAGAGGGTGTCGAGGCGCAACGCCCAGTTCAGCGTGAAGTCGCCGACGTGAAACCACTGCAACAATGGCATGGTTGTCTCGATCGGGGCGGTGAATTGCTGGAGGAACAGCACATAGGACGCCACAGTTGCCGCAACCATGCCGGCAATGGTTACTGCCACCGCCAACCGGCGACGGGTATAGAGCGCGCCGAACCCGACCATCAAGCAGGCCACGAACGGGGAAAAGACAGCAAGGAGGGAAAGGGTTGTCATCGGGGCGGTGCGGGGTGCGTCATAGATGAAGGGGGGAGGGGTGGGAGGGGGTGGAGGAGTGGGAGGGGGTAGAGGAGCGTGAGACCCGAAGATCAGCTAAGGGAGTGCAAAGAAGTGCAAAGAAGTGCAGAGAATGCTGGAATAGGGGTTTGCGCGCGTTGTTTGGGAGGTGCGGAGGAGGACAGCGACTAGCCGCGCAGTCGGTCGGCAACGTCAATATCGATGGTCACCCGCGCACGGTAAAAGACGACGACAATCGCGATGCCAATAGCGGCTTCGGCGGCGGCAATCGTGAGGATGAACAGCGCAAAAATTTGCCCGCTTAGATCGCCCCACGCCGCCGAGAAGCCGACAAAATTCAACGACACCGAAAGCAAGAGCAGTTCAAGCGACATCAGAATATGGATCAGGCTTTTGTGGTTCAGGAAGATTCCCAGCAGTCCGATGGTGAACAGGATGGCAGAAAGCACCATGAAGTAATCGACGGATAGTGGCGGCATGGTTACAGTGATGGGTGCTAATAGGGAGTGGGATGGCAGGAATAGGGCGGCAAGGATTAACGATGAGCAGCAGGGAAGAACCGCGAGCAATGACAAGCCAGCACATCAGGAGCAAGCCGTGCAATAATGCGCCCCTCGCTTCGAATGTCAGGTTGTGATTGTTGTGAGATGGGAGAGGGGCGGGGGAATCACCTCATCATCATACAGCACTCTGTTGGTTGTCCGGGGTACAATTATCGTCGCGGAGGTCTATGGGGGGCGATTATCGTCGCGGTGCTGGTCACGGCGGTGCTAGGGTTGTTTTGATTTCCCCCGCAAATCGACGAGGCGGACGCCCTCCACCGAGCGCGTGTTTTGCACGGCGATGTTTTGTCGCTTCACCCCGTCGCGGTGGCGGAGGGTCAACACGATGGCGGCGATCATCGCAAGCAACAACACGAGCCCCGCCAATTGGAAGGGGATAAGGTAGTCGGTGTAGAGCACACGTCCTATCGCCTCGATGTTGGGAATGTCGGCAGGGATGGGGGTCTGCAACCGAGGCGGCATCCCGGTGCTGAGACTATCCCACGACAGGGCGACGGCGACCAGCTCGGCCGCGAGCAGCATGCCGATGCACAGGCCAATCACCCACAGGGCAGGGTTGCGGCGAAATCCCGACAAGGGGGTGTCTTTTTCCTTCGCGAGGCGGAGATCAAGCATCATCACCACAAACAGGAACAGCACGGCGACGGCACCGGCATAGACAACGACCAGCAACAGGGCAAGGAATTCGGCGGTGCCGATCACCATAATGCCCGCCGCATTGATAAAGACGAGCACCAAAAACAGCACCGCGTGCACAGGGTTGCGCGTCGTAATCACGGCGATTGCGCCGCCAATGATCACGAGCGAGAACAGCACAAAGAGCAGGGGGGCAATCATCCGTGGCGTCCTTGTTCGGCTGGTTTCTGCGCCCCGGGTGACCCGGATGCCCCGTGTGCCCCGTGTGCCCCGTGTGCCCCGTGTGACCCGGATGCCCCGGGTGACCCGGGTGCCACACGTGCCTCGTGTGTTGCATGAAGTGCGGAAGGGGCATCGCTGGCGACAAATACCGGCGAGGACTGCAGCTTCGACAGCCGATTGCGTTCGTGGTTGGCGGCTATTTGCGCCTCCCACTTGTCCCCGTTGCGGAGCAATTTTTCCTTGTCATAGAAAAGCTCTTGGCGGGTCTCGGTGGCGAATTCGAAATTGGGACCTTCAACAATGGCATCCACCGGGCAAGCTTCTTGGCAGAATCCGCAGTAGATACATTTGGTCATATCGATGTCGTAGCGTGTGGTGCGGCGTGAGCCGTCCTCACGGGGTTCGGCTTCGATCGTGATGGCCTGTGCCGGGCAAATCGCTTCGCACAATTTGCAGGCGATGCACCGTTCTTCTCCGTTGGGGTAGCGTCTGAGGGCGTGCTCGCCGCGAAAGCGCGGGGAGAGCGGGCCTTTCTCGTAGGGATAATTCAGCGTCACCTTGGGCTTAAACATGTAGCCAAAGGTGCGTGCAAGCCCAATGACAAGCTCGATCAGGAACAAGGATCGGAGCAGTTGAACAGCACGTTTAATCATCGGGCGTCGCTCGGGAAGGGAGAAGGGGGAAGGAAGGCGCAAGCAACAAGGCAAGCAGGGCGGGAAGAGAAGGAATACGCAAGCAATAGGGCAAGCAGGGCGGGGAGGGGAGGGGAGACTAGTCTCCGGCAGGCTAGCCTGCGACAGACTGGTCTGCGGGGGATTAGTCGCTAAATCACCCCTTGATGGATCAACGACATCACCACGGCCGTGCCCACAACCCACAGCAAGGAGAGAGGAAGAAACACCTTCCAGCCGAGCCGCATCAGTTGGTCATATCGGTAGCGGGGGAATGTGCCGCGCACCCAGATGAACACAAACAGCAGCATGCTGATTTTCAAGGCGAACCATATCACGCCCGGGATGAATGACAGTGCTTCGATTGGCGGAAGCCATCCACCAAGAAACAGCAAAACAGTCATGGCCGACATGAGGATCATGTTGGCATATTCGCCCAGAAAGAACAGGACAAACCCAAGGGCGGAGTACTCGACATTGTAGCCTGACACCAATTCGCTCTCGGATTCGGGCAGGTCGAAGGGGGCTCGATTGGTCTCGGCGAGGGCGGAGACAAAGAACACCACGAACATGGGGAACAGGGGCACACAGTACCACAGACCTCGTTGCGACTCGACAATCGTCGTGAGGTTCAACGACCCTGCCACCAAAAGCACAGTGATGATGACGAACCCTATCGACACCTCATAGGAGACCATTTGTGCCGCCGAGCGGAGGGCTCCCAAGAAGGGATATTTGGAATTCGACGACCACCCCGCCATGATAATGCCGTAGACCCCCAGCGAGGAGACGGCAAACAGGTAGAGCACCCCCAGGTTGATGTCGGCAATAACGAGTCCGTCGCCAAAGGGGATGACCGCCCACCCCGCCATCGCAAGGGAGAAGGTAATGATCGGCGCAAGGATGAACACCCACCGATCAGCCCCGGCAGGAATCACGGTTTCTTTGAAGATCAATTTGATGGCGTCGGCGAAGGGTTGAAACAGCCCGAATGGCCCGACCACATTGGGGCCTCGCCGCAAATGCATCCACCCGAGCACTTTGCGCTCGGCGAGGGTGAGGTAGGCGACACTGATCATCACGGGGATAAGCACCACCAAGGTGGTGATCACGAGGGTCACCATCGGCAACACGAAGGAGAGCCAAAACGATGAGGTCGGCATGTAGGCATACCACAGTGACTCAATCATGGACGCGCCTCGTTGGCATGGGGTTGCTGCCCGGAGGGAGGGATGGGCGACATCATACTCGGTGTCGTTGGCGACACGGTTCCCGACTTGCCGCCTGCCCCCTCTATGCCTTGCGTATCCTGTGCATCGTAGTGGTCGCCGTCGTGGTCGCCAGCCAAGCGGCGTTGTTGTGCCTGCTTGCGGTCGTCGATGCACGCCTGCATGGTCGGGGATGCCCGGCTGATAGGACAGGCGCGGTAGTAACGTGCCCAGCGGTCGTTGTCCGCCTCAAAGCCCTCATCGGACTCGCTGCCCTCTGCGGGAGGCGGCACAGAAGATGCCACCGAAATCACAGTCGCATCGGAGAGCGTAGGCATTGCTTGTTCGCCAAATCCGGTTGCGTTGCCAGCGTTGCCTGCGGTGACCGCAATCGTCCCACCGTGAGGGCTTGCCTCAGTTGCGTCGCTTGCCGTGTCCGTGTTGTCTGCGCGGGAAGCCATGGCATCGATCAGCGGTTGTCCGAGGCTGGGATGCTCCTGCACCATCAGGTCAAGGAGCTGGTTGCGACTCGCCACCTTGGTCACGGGATGGGGCAACCCACGGTGTGCAGGGACGTGATGCAACGGGTGGTGCGATGCTGGAGGCGTGAGGTGGTCGGCAAGGGCACGCAGGACTTTCCACTCTTCTTGTGCCATTCCGGGAGGAGGCACGGCACGATGGGCGTGTTGCACCCGGCCTTCGCAATTGACATAGACGCCATCTTGCTCACCCCAGCTGGCAACCGGGAGCACGATATCCGCGTGGGCGGCGGCATGATCACCGTGACTGCCGTGATAGATCACCGTGGTGGCATCGAGCCACGAAGTAGGGAGCGTATCGACGCCCAGCAACCAAAGCGTATTGATGCGACCAGACGCGATGGCCTCACCGAGGGCGTGCGTTGCTACACCAGCCCTTCTCGGCAGGGCATCGACCATCATGGCACCGACTCGGCTGGCAGCGGTCGTGAACCCATTATACTGAAAGCCGTAGGCCGCGGCGAGTTCCTGCGCGGCAATGACAAGCTCGGGGGCGGCTTGGGTCGTCTCGACATCCAGCACGACGGCACCCCGTTGTTTTGTCAGCAAATCGGACGATAGCGGGTGCGTGCGGTCAATCAGTTGTTGCAGTGCCTTGCCGTCCGTTGCAAGGTTGTGCACCGGGTAGGTCGTCTCGATCGGGTCGCCGAGGTGAATCGCGAGCAGGTCGTGCTCGATCCACGCGGTCCGCAGCCGCGCATTCAGCACGGGCACTGTTGCCTTCAGGTCAGCCCCGATGGTGATAACTGCGTCGAGTGCATCAAATTGCTCGATCGGGGTTTGGAACATCACCGTGTCGAGCGAGGGAGTTTGGCTTTGATCGGCGCGGGCATCGATGGTGGCAATGTCCATTTGATCAGCAATCGCGACCATCATGAAGGCGGCCTCGGTGGGGACGGTGTCGCCGATAACGATCGCGGTTTGGTGGTGATTTGCTGCGAGATGGCGTGCGATCGCATCGAAGGCGGGGTGCCACTGCTGCTCGGGCATCAGGGGTCGTTCAGACTTCGGGGCGCGCGCGCCTTGGTCGCTCGTCGCGGGCAGGGCTCGGATATAGGGGCGGTCAATCCGACGATGGCGAAGCCCGTCGCACGCGAACCTTGTTTTGTCGCCGATCCACTCGCCATTGATGGTCGGGGCGTAGCGCGGCAAGACCCGCACGACAGTTTTGTCGCGTGCTTCGAAGGTGATATGGCTTCCCAGCGCGTCGAACAGGTCGATCGAGGCGACCCGGGTCAATTCCCACGAGCGGGCGTGGAAGGCGTGCGGTTTTGCTGTCAGCGCGCCAACGGGACACAGGTCGATCACATTGCCTGATAGCTCGGACTGCACCGTTGCGCCGAGCGAGGTGATTTCTGCCATCTCCCCTCGGTTGATCATGCCCATATCGGTGACCCCCGCGATCTCGGTCGAGAAGCGCACGCACCGGGTGCAGTGGATGCACCGCGTCATCACTGTTTTGATCAGCGGCCCCATGTCTTTGTCGAGCACCGCGCGCTTTTGCTCATCGAACCGTGACACGCCGCGCCCGAAGGCCATTGCTTGATCTTGTAGGTCGCACTCTCCCCCTTGATCGCAGATAGGGCAGTCGAGGGGGTGGTTGATGAGCAGGAATTCCATAATCCCGGCCCGAGCTGCTTTCACGGTCTCGGATTGGGTTTGCACCACCATCCCTTCGGCCACGGGCAACGCACAGGACGCCTGCGGCTTAGGAGCTTTCCTGCCGTTGGTTTCCACCTCGACGAGACACATGCGGCAGTTTCCCGCCACCGATAGGGTCTCATGGTAACAGAACCGAGGAATCGTCACCCCTGCGATTTCACACGCCTGAATCAGCGTCAGCCCGTCATCAACAGTGATCTGTTTGTCATCAATGGTCAGGGTGGGCATTGGCTTGGATAGGCAGAAGAGAGGGCGAGAAGCAAGAAATTGAGAAGGATAAAGCGGATAGACAAGACGTGGGCAGACACGGGCAAAGCCTACTCCAGTAAGGGCAAGGCTTGTCCCGGCAGGGCAAAGCTTACTCCAGCGAGGGCGGAGCTCACCCCGGCGGGGGCAAATAACCCCAGCGGGGCAAAGCTTACCCCAGCAGGGCAAAGCTTACCCCAGCAGGACGCATGTGTCTCAGGCGACCTTGCGCTGGTAGACGGCGATCCGTTCTTCGATCACAGGACGGAAGTGTCTTATTAGCCCTTGGATCGGCCATGCGGCGGCGTCCCCGAGAGCACAGATCGAGTGTCCCTCGACCTGCTTCGTTATCGCGAGCAGACGGTCTATTTCGGACACAGTGGCATTGCCTTCGACCAGCCGCGTCATCACGCGCCACATCCACCCTGTTCCCTCGCGACAGGGGGTGCACTGTCCGCACGATTCGTGTTTGTAGAAGTAGGCCAGCCGAGCGATTGCCTTGATAATGTCCGTCGATTTGTCCATCACGATCACGGCGGCGGTGCCCAGCCCCGATTGCACCTCGGCGAGGGCGTCAAAATCCATGAGCACGGTGTCACAAGTGCTTTTCGGTATCAGGGGAACCGATGACCCGCCGGGGATGATAGCAAGCAGGTTATCCCATCCGTTGGTCACCCCTCCGGCGTGGCGTTCGATCAGCTCTTTCAGCGGGATCGACATTGGTGCCTCGACGTTGCAGGGGGTATTCACG
>JAHZLG010000032.1 GCA_022599995.1 Alphaproteobacteria bacterium
CCGCATGGGAGATGCGGTCGTGCACCAGTGGATAATCTCACCGTCCCCCTATGCGGTGCCCCCGACGCGCGACTTTATGTACCCTGACTCTCGCCCTTGAAACAAAGGAGGGGAACGAAAGAGGGGAACAAAAGAGGGGAACGAAAGAGGGAAACAGGACAAGGAAACAAACACATGGAATCAGAACGGGGACATGAACGGGGACATGGAAGAGGGAATCAGAACGGGAAAACGACGAAGAGAAATGAGGCAGGGCAAAGAAGACCGCATGACGAACGCAGGTGCGGCGATGCCTCCTCTATTGCCCACCGTGTTCCTCGTGTCTCAATGACGCCCGCTGCGTGCACTGTGCCCATGCCGCAGTTTTAGTCGGGTAATTTTTGTGAGCAATTTTAAAAGGCCAAGTTAGATGAACAATGACGAGCAAAACCATGGCCTAGATGCGCCATTATCCAGCCCTCAGGCAGCACCAGCCCCCCCTGATTGGCTTGTGCAGCGTCTGGCAAGACATATGTCGCAGGAACCCGCCAAAAGACTTGTGGTACCCTTAGGGAACGGGGGGGAAGCAGGGAATGCGGCAGATACGCGTGATGGTGATTGGCGTGCTCTTAGGCTGTGGTCGCGCGACATGGCGGCGAATCTGCCGGCAAGCAAGAAGACGCTGGCTTGGGTCGAGGATGCCCGGTTTGAAGCAAGGCTGGCAGAAACACTGCCGATGCCGCCTAAGGCAGAGGCGTGGCTCGTTGGGATGGGCGACTTCCCTGATATTGAAGAGCACGACGAAGACGCATCCGGCGCCGCGAAAAACAATGCAAAAACAGAGGCCAAAACTGAGGCCAAAACTGAGGCCAAAACTGAGGAAGGTGACCGTCCCAAGCACCGTCGCACGTCGCGTAAGGCGCACCCCTCAAAGCTGTGCACACGCTTTGGTCTGGTGGCTCGAAGACTCCCCGCGGGGGCATATTTCTTAGACCGCAAAAAGGTGATGCCCGCGACGGAAGTGCAGATAGCGTTGCACTGGGCATTGGGGCAGTATGAATTCCTCTCGCATCGGATCAGGCCGTTTGCGGACAAGCGGCGTGCCCTTGCCGTGTCCGCGGCTGCGGCGAGGGATGCTCACCCCTTGATTGCCGCGTGGGGCATCGGGCGCGACCTTATCAATGCCCCTGCCAATTGGTTGTCTCCGGAGGGTCTTGCCGGGATCGTTCGACTGATTGCCGCATCGTTTGGCGACGAGATACACACGATTGGCGGGCATGATTCCCTCGATCACGCGGGTTTTCCGCTTTTGGCTGCGGTGGGGGCGGGATCGGCCCGCCCTCCCCAATTCATCGAGTGGGTGCTGGGCGGAGGGGATCAGTCGGCAGGGGATGACGACCTTCCCGAATTGATTCTGATCGGCAAGGGCGTGACCTTTGATTCGGGGGGGTTGAACATCAAGGGCGGCCGCAACATGTCCCTGATGCGCAAGGACATGGGCGGCGCAGCCCACGCCCTATCGCTGGCCCTGCTGTTGCGCCCGCACATCGACGGGTTGCGCAAGAAGCACGCAAGAATCAGACTCCTTATCCCGGCAGCCGACAATGCCATCGGGGGCGCAAGCTACCGACCGGGGGACACCTTTGCCGCCCGTAACGGCACAACGGTCGAAATAGGCGATACCGACGCAGAGGGCAGGTTGTTGCTGGCAGATACCCTGTGCTATGCCCAAGAAGGGCAACCAACGCCCCCGGTTATCATCGATTTTGCCACCCTCACCGGTGCGGCGAGGGTTGCGCTCGGCACGCGGTTGCCGGCCCTCTTTGCCTCGGAGAAGGCTGAGCCCCTGGCACAAAAAGTGCTTTTGAAAGGCACCGAGCATTTCGATCCACTTTGGCGACTGCCCCTGCATGAGCCGTATCGATCCCATGTGCGCGGCAAATTCGCACGTCTGACCAATGCGCCGACTCACCCCTACGCAGGGGCTATCACGGCTGGGTTGTTTTTGTCCGAATTTATTGATACACTGACACCGTGGATTCATGTTGATGTAATGGCATGGCGTGACAGTGCTGGGGACGGGCAACCCGAGGGTGGCGAGTTACAGGGCGTGCGTGCTTTTTATGAATCGCTTGTCGAAGACAGGTGATGCATTGACCGAAACCAACCGTGAGCCCCGTCTGAGGGCTTCGGAATCGGGGGATGTTTCTCGGAGCTGGGGATATGATGCTTTGCCTATCGAACGACTGTCAGGTATCAACAATAAGTGCGCCAAAAAGGCACACAATACAAGGTCGCCAAAAAGGCATGAGACCAAAGAACAGAGTGAGCATTCACTCAATCCGTCCAAGCGATACGCTTGTCGATCTTTGTGCAGAAGCACGGGATATAAAATAAGGCAGAACGCATCATGGAGCACTTGAAGAAAAAGTCGCACCCCAATCACATTGCCCGAAAAAGACCAGTCAGCCAGCAGTGGAATGAGTTTGGGTTGGTGTCTTTTTTCGCGCTCGCCGCCTGTGGCAGCGATCCGTCAACAGTGACCGTCGTTGAACCCGACGAGGTTGGAACCCCTCCCCAAGGGTTGACGGATCAGGTTCTTGCAGAGAATACGGCGATCAATGGGGGGTATTATTTGCCCCTTGAGCAGATTCCGACCGAGGGCGATTCCCCCGTTTACAACGTCTTTTTCGATGGTTTCCTGGCAAATCAGGCGGGCGTCGATATTAGCTATAATCCGTTGACTCAGTACGTCGAATTCACGGGTCTCGCCAATATCACTGTGCACGAAGACATTGTGACCACGGTGAGTATTGGTGTGACCTCGACGATAAGCGACGTCGAGACGGTGAGTTTCACCAGCACCTTTGATGTGACACTGGCGGCGATCGATGACGCCCCCGTGGTGACGTTGCCCAATACCTACTTCACGCGCGATGCCCTCGCCAATTCCACGATTGATTTGATGGCCCAGACCATTGGCGGCAATGGGCTTTTTGACGAAGAACGCGATACTTTCGATATTGCCGTTAATGTCGTCGGCGGGAACATAAGCAACCCCGTGCTGCCTGAGGGATGGGAAATAAATGTCTTGACCCGCACAGTCGGCGGCGAGGATATCCCCTACCTTGAGATCGTTCAGCTAACCGGTGCTGCCCTCGGCAACACCGATCGTGGCGAGATTGTTGTTCAGGTCACCTACACCGAAGTGATGGAGGATGGCGGCGCGAGCTTCCCGTCCAATGTCATCGTTGCCCCCATCGTGACCTCGTTCACGGTCGGTTTCGGCGACGAAAACACCCCGGTCACCGCGGTGGAAGAGGCGGATTTTGTCATTCGAGTCGTCGAAGAAGATGGGAATGGCAACCTGGTCGATGCCACGAACCAAGCGACTCCCACAGCTGACCAGCTCCGGCTGACCGAGGGCGAAGCCCCGCCCCAAGGGGTGGTGACGATTGTGGATGTCACGGGTCTGTTTGCCGATTCGGATGTGGCAGATGCCAACAGTCTTCAATATGGCTTCGACTACACCATTGACGACGGCGTTACCGGTGTTGTGCTGGAATGGGACGAAGACTCTATCGCCAACCAAAGCACCCTCACCATTTCCGGCATGCCCACCTTCGTCGATGACAACGATGTCACCGTGACGATTACGGCATTTGCCATCGATTCTGCGTTCACGACCGCAACCCGCGTCTTTGCCCTGACCTTGGAGAACACTCTCGCAACGCCAATCAATATGGGCGAAATTGGCGAGGTCACCATCACCGAGGAAGCGACAGCACCCTACGAGATCGACCTTGAAGGATTGTTCTCGACCGTCCCGGCACTCAACAACCCCAATATCTCGCTGACATACACGTCGTCGGCAGAGGTGCGCTATCCGTGGCTCGAGCACCGCGTGGAACGTCCGGATGATCTTGCTCGCCTCCTGACCTTCAACAACGACACCGCGGTTTTGGCATCGCCTAACCTCGTGAGCGGCACCGAGACGCTTGATATTCTCTATACCATCTCGGCTTTTGCGACGGAAAACGGCAAGGTCGGCCCAGCAGTGAGCACCGTGTTTTCGGTGCAGGTGCACAATTCCGAAGAAGAGATTCGGCTCAACTCGGTGACGTTCAGTGAAACCGCCAATAATAACGAGGGTGGCTATGTAGCCAACAGCCTCGCAGCCCAGATCGAGGGCGACTTCACCGTCACATACAGTACCGATCAAGGACTGATCGAGAACACCATCAGTATTTCGGATGCGGCGGCGTTGGCAGTTAATGAGCGCGAAAGTTTTGTGTCCATCACCATCGATGCCTCCCAAGCCTTTATTTTCGAAGACCGCACAGACGACGATACCCTCACCTATCGAATCAACCTTGCGAATCACAACACGGATGGCAAAATCGGCGAAGACGCCGTGTTTACGACCGTGCTCGACTTGTGGCAGCAAACGATCACAGGAGATGGCCCGGGGGCGGGTGCCCTTTCGACCTGGTCAATCACAGACTTCACCGCCGAGATAGACGCATCCACCGGGATGCTAACCCTAAGCGGGTCGCCGATTATCAATGATCTGAGCGTGCTTACCACGTCATTTTCTATCGATGTGGACGCCGTGCACGGCGATGTGACGATAACGGATACGCTCTGGGTCGGGGTGGTGAACACCAATGATGCCCCGCGCTTCGCCACGCGTGAAACCGTGACGGAAGTTCCTGTGGGACAAAGCAATTCGGAAGAAGCGACCGAGTATCAGACCACGACTACCACGTCGTCCATCGTTGATCTCCTGCTTACCGACAACCAAGCGTTGACCGCCATCGGCAGCCAAGTCAATCTGGGTACCCTGTTTGTCGACCCCGATGGCGACAGCCTTGTTTTCACCAGCCTTAATGTCGACGCATCAACGGGAGTGGTGACCGCAGGCGATGATAGGGTGTTACATGCCGCCACAGCCTCATTTGACCTTATCGAAGGGGAAGGCGCATTAGCCACCACCGTGGGGCATCTCTCGGGCATCGAAATAGACGTTTCTTCGAGTGGGGTGCTCCGGGTTACGGGCGAGCCGATCATCCAACACACGCGGTTCATCGCTGGGAGCGATAGCCGACTAGAAGGGCTGCAGACCGTTACCATCAATGCCGAAGAGGGTATCGAGTACCACTATGCCGTGGTGACGATCGATGTGGCGGTGGAATCGTGGTTTCAAAACAGCTTCACAACAAGTTCGACCGATTCTCTGGGGCAAGTGTCGTATGCCCTTGATAACTCCAGCAATCACTCGATCATTACCGAGACCTTAACCCTGTCGATCTCAATCACCGATTCGGCACCGGAGATTTCGGCTGATACGCTGGCGGACATGGCTCTCAGTGTTGACGGGCAAGCGAGGCTTCCTTTTGCGACCAACGCATTTGTTGCGCCGACCTATACCCTTGCGGACGGAACGGGCGATATTGATAGCAGTTCAGACAAGACTGCCCAGTTGATTCTCGAGGACATCATTACTGACCCCGACTACGCGCAAGTGCTCCCCACGGAGCTAAACTTTACCCTCGGGGGCACAAAAGCCGCCGCCGTTCTGAAAAGTGACGGCACCGAGACGAGCCAGATCGGCATGACATCGGCGGGCGATACTGTCGGTGAGATAGTGCTCGTCGATTTCTCGATAGCCGGCCACGAAGCAACATTGGGGAGCCTTCTGGACGGTGTTGGCTACGACACGACGAGTATTGCGGAATATGATTCCTACAATATCGATTGGACGGTCTATCACAGGCAACTGGCGGGGGTATCGGTTTCCATCATCGAAGAAACAGGCCAAGGCAATGAATTCGGGCGCGAAACCCTGATCATAGATGGCGCGCCCCAGCTTCAAACCCCCCTTTCGTCTAACAATAGCGGGCAACAGAGCTACACCCTGCAAACCGTGGAGATTGTTGCAGAAGATAGTGATGGGCAGAGCACGACCTTTGACTTCGTTTTTAATTACACCCTGAGCGATACGTCCGTTCGGCGGCGAGTTGATGAGCTCTCCTATGAGGTCACGGGCCTCACTGAGGATGTCAACGGGGACGTCACCGAAACCGTGCTCGGGCAACACGTCTTTGAGCAGGAGAGGCGACTTCTCGACCTAACGATCGATGACAGTGGCTACAGCAACAACACGTGGAACCTGCAAGACTATTTCATCGACTCCGATGGCGACAGCATCACCTACTCACTGTCGTTTGACATAAGCTCCGAGCTGACAGGGTTTGCCCCGGTGCTCTCGGTTGATGGCGCCAATGACTTCTTGCTGATAAACGGGGCGCCGACCATCGAGTTGTCGTTTGATCCCGCGGCCCCGCCGGCATCATTGCTCACCCCTACGATAGACGTGACGGTCTTCGCGTGGAGCGACACCACCACCATCAGTGATTCGTTCATGGTGACGGTGATCAACCTCGACTCCCCCGTCCA
>JAHZLG010000033.1 GCA_022599995.1 Alphaproteobacteria bacterium
ATGGCCACCCGTGCGCCGGTGGCGTTATTGGTGCCACACAGATGGGAGTTGCCAAAAGAAATTGCCCGGTTGAGGGCACAGGATACTTTGGTCGGGGTCGGGATCGTGGTCGTGGGATACGTTGGTCGTCTTCACGGTCGCGGGATACGTTGGTCACGGTCGCGGATACGTGGTCGCGGGATACGTTGGTCACGGTCGCTGATACGGTGGTCACGGTCGCGGGATACGTTGATCACTGTCGCTGGCTACGTTGGTCACGGTCGCTGACTACGTTGATCACTGTCGCTGGCTACGCGGTCGCGGGATACGTGGTCACCGCGGCATAAGACGTGCGCAAGCCGACCTTACCACACCCCCCCGGTGTGTTCAAACGGATCATGCTGCCGACGGCACTTCCTCGTGGTTTCTCCCGGCTGGAAATGTACTGCCCCGTCTCTTGCTTCCCCTGCAAGACTGCCCTATTGGCATGACGAGATGCGAGAGCAACGTATTGTAGTTTGCTCCGCCAAATTCTATGCTGATCCTGCGTTATGGCATCATCCAGAAGCTCCAAGTAAGAACGGCGATCCCTCGCCAAGAGTCCCATCCCATACGAGACCTAATCCCTATGCGGCATGCCATGGTTCCTATTCATACCGCCTCAGATTATGAGGGCATGCGACGTGCGGGAGGGCTTGCCGCACAGGTTCTGGATTTCATTGCCCCCAAAGTGCAACCGGGGGTCACAACGGGCACGTTGGATCGCCTCTGCCATGACTATATTGTCGATCACCATGCCATTCCGGCACCGCTGAATTACAAGGGCTTTCCGCGTTCTATCTGCACCAGCATCAATCACGTTGTGTGCCATGGAATCCCCGACGACCAGCGGGTGCTGAAAGATGGCGATGCGATCAACATTGATGTCACCGTTATTCTCGATGGGTGGCATGGCGACACCTCGCGCATGTTTGCGGTCGGCACCCGGCTGTCGCGCCTCCAACGACGCCTGATCGCCTCCACCTACGAAGCTATGATGGCGGGGATAAACACGGTCAAACCGGGGGCGACGCTCGGTGATGTTGGCAACGCAATCCAGACAGTCGCCGAGGCAGCTCGATTTTCAATCGTACGCGATTTCTGCGGCCATGGGCTGGGGCGCGTGTTTCACGACGAACCCCAAGTGCTCCACTACGGACGCCCCGGCACGGGGCTTGTCCTGAAGCCGGGCATGTTCTTCACCATCGAGCCTATGGTCAACGCGGGCAAACCTGCGGTGTTCATCCTTGCTGATGGCTGGACGGCGGTCACACGCGACAAGAAGCCCTCAGCCCAGTTCGAACATAGCCTTGCCGTTACCGAAGAGGGGTATGAGATATTTACCCTCTCCCCAAGCGGTTTGCACAATCCTGTGGTTGAATCTGGCGCGGAACCCGCGGTCTACCCTGTTGTGTGAATGCCCTCCTGCGGACAGCAGCGACTGCGAAGAGAAAGAATATGCGCCCGAAAAGAGGTAAGAGGAACACGGATGATCGCGCCGAAGAAGTGTCGCCGGCATTAGTGTCGCCGGCATTAGTGCCCGCGGTTGCAGAGTCCGTGGCACCAGTGTCAGCGGCACCAGTGTCCGTGGCAGGAGAGTCAACGGCACAAGTGTCGACGGCACCAGTGTCGCCGGCATTAGTGTCAGCGGCACCAGTGTCGCCGGCATCGGCGCCGAAACCGCACTATGCAAATCACCGCAAACGCCTGCGCGAACGGTTTCTCGCCGATGGCGGCGAGGGCATGCAGGATTATGAGTTGCTCGAACTGCTTTTGGCCAATTCGGTCCCACGGGTAGATACGAAGCCCATTGCTAAGGCGATCTTGACCAAATTTGGGGCACTTGAAGCTGCTGTTGCGGCCGACATCGACGTCCTCCAAGAAACGAAGGGGTTGGGCGAGAGCGGGGTCGTTGCGTTGAAGGTCGTGCACGCCCTCACCCGGCGGATCGGAAAGCACCGATTTCGCCGCAAGCATGCGCTGAAGCATTGGGAGGAGATTCTTGAATATCTCTTTAGCACCATGGCGCACCGCAAGAAGGAGGAAATGCGGGTTATCTTGCTCGATGCGCGGCTCTCCGTGATCGAGGAAGTGGTTGTCGCCGAGGGATCAGTTGACCGCATCTACGTCGACAACCGCCAGATTATCGAGCACGTCATGGCAAAGAAGGCAAGCGGGCTGATCTTGGTGCACAATCATCCGACGGGCGACCCGCGTCCCTCGCAGGCGGACATAGAATTGACCGATCAATTGAAAGAGGTCTGCAAATCACTCGATATTCGGTTTGTCGACCACCTGATCATCGGGAGTCAGGACATTATCTCGATGAATGAATTACTCGGGGACTGATCAAGAAGCATCAGGGGCACGCAATTGCCGGGCAATCCACGCGGCGACGGTTTGCGTGTCGTTTTGCGCGCGCGTCGCCAGCGGCGGCATGTTGATGCCATCACGCAAGGGGTGCGCATATTGCTCGGCAATGACCCGTTTGACAAAATGGTCGAGGCGCTTCGACCGGGTGGGGATTTCTATCAGATAGGTGGGTTGCTCGGCGGCAACGGATTCCGAGATCATCGAAACGGAGTCTGTTGTCACCACAACGGCGGCCGCCTCGGTTACTGCTTTGGGGTAGGGGTTCTTTTTGCTCTTTGCGCGCGATGGCTCCCAGTACTGATGCGGCGGGGGAAGAGCCGCAAGCCGTTGGCGTAATGCTGCAGGGGTGCGGCGCGAGGCGGAAACCGACAGTGTCCACCCCTGCTCGATGAGCAGGGTCAGCTTGTTCATGACGAGATCGCAGATTGGCGGGGAGTAGGTGCTATGCTTGCTGGTGCCTCCGATCAGCACAAAGAGCATGGTGGTCTCCTTTCGCAGCGTGATGGCGTGATCGTGCGAGGCAAAGGGTTGGGCAGCAACGTGAAGCCCATGCATCGAAAACAACTGTGGCATTACGATCGGTTGCACGGCGACTAGCCGCGTGGCGACTGGTCGCGCTGCCTCTGGTCGCGTGGCGACTGGTCGCGTTGCCTCTGGTCGCGTTGCAACTGGTCGCGCTGCACCTAGTCGCGTGGCGACTGGTCGCGTTGCCTCTGGTCGCGCTACAACTAGTCGCGTTGCACCCGTGGGGGGGTGCCCGTTGCCGTTCGGGGTTATGCCCTGTGCTTGCATCCCGTCGTGCCAAGAAGGAATCACGAGGTCGAGCTGGCTGTGATAATACCGCGGCGGACGCCCCAAAAACACCGTGTACACCCCCGAGCGATGAAAGAGGGCGGCATAAGGCGCCGAACGCCGCCCACAAAAGATGGCAATGTCCGGTTGCGCACCGCCATGGGATGTGGTCGATGGCGCACCGCCATGGGATGTGGTCGATGGCGCACCACCATGGGATGTGGCCGATGGCG
>JAHZLG010000034.1 GCA_022599995.1 Alphaproteobacteria bacterium
CGAGCGTATTTGCCCCTTGACAAAATCCTCAAACCTTCTCATTCGTTCCTTTGCTTCATGCGCTAGGCTCTGGTGGCAAAGGACACAGCGGGCATCATCGCCCGTGTGCGGGAACGGCATTTCCTTATATGCCTCCGTCGTAGAGTATGCTTGAGCGGCGCGCCAAAGTTGTTGCCATGCAGCGGTGCCGACACCATCTAACGGGAGACCCGAGAACAAGGCTTGTGACTCGCTGGCCGCGACTTTCTCAAGGTCAGCTACCTCCTTGCGCGCGTTGGCAATGCCTTCCAATTGATCATTCGATAATTGTTCTTCCGCGGCATTGGCGACTTTGATCAATGCTTCTAGCCCTTCTTTCTTTTTTTCAACCTTCTTCTTTTCCGCATCAGGATCATTTTGTTGCAAAACTTGCTTAAGCTGCTCCCGCTCAGCTTGATGCTCGGCAGTATCGGTGCAGTAGTCCAGCACTTCCTCTCGCGTTGTGTCCCATGCAATTTTGTCATACCAGCGCTTTTCCCGCGTATATGGCATATCAGTTGGCATGGAAGGCTTTGATACCGGTACGCGTGATTTTTTTGCTTCAAGTCTTTCTTTTACTTTGTCGCAGACGTCGACAAGCCTGCTGAAAAAGGCTAATTCGGACGGCTCGTAGCGCACGGCTGCGTGATCGCGAACAAAGGCATCGCCGGTTGCCGTGTCGAATATATCAACATCGCTAAGGTCAGGACATGCATCCTTTTCCCATTCGTAACGTTGTTCTTCATTATTATCACCAGATGTATAGGTGACGGTGGCTTCTTGGGTCGAGCCACTTTCCATTTCTTTGTAGATGTTGCCGAGCAATTTCCCGGGATAGCGGGAACCGCAAATGTGCTTGAGTAACCGCACGTAGCTAGATTTCCCCGACCCATTCTGTCCGTAAAACACGGTAATATCGCCATCCAGCTTCACCTCTTCGGTTGAGGAAAGCGCATTGACGTTTTGGACATTGCTAATGGACACGAGTCGAAGCTGTCCAGATTTATGGGTGGTCGGGGATGAACCATCCGGTACAGATGTCGTACTTGGGACTTCAACTCCCTCTCCGTTTGCCTCTTTGTGGCATAATTCTGTGAGCTCGAGAATGTCGCTGTCGGTGAGGTCAGTTTTCGCAAAAAGCATCCTCGCAGCGACTTGAAGCCATCTACGCTGGCCTTCAAGCCAGTCTTTAATTTCCTTTTGTGTGTCAGTCATTGTAGCTTGTGTCCTTTGCACGCTAAGGGGTGTTTAGTGTTGTTTGTCTCCCATCACATAGTGGCACGGTAAGACGTAATCATGTATTTTGCAATCGTGTCTGGCAACCGAAAAGCAAACCCGAGCAATAGCGCAATAATGACTTCTATGTTGACATCGCACCCGGTTACTACTAGCGTCTCAATAGCCAGTAAGGCACAGTATCAGAACGCGAAACCCCGGCGATAACCCAAACCCCTCACTGCTCCCCCAACATTCCCCACGTCCGGCATCAGTCCCCGCGACACCCCGCCCCCACGACCACCAGCGTCCCCGCCCCACGACCACCAGCGTCCCCGCCCCACGACCACCAGCGTCCCCGCCCCACGACCACCAGCGTCCCCGCCCCCAACGACCAACGAAAGAGCCCCCAACCATGGCTAGCGAATTCTCCAAGCTGACGAAACCAACGAACGTCGCCCAGTATGACGCACTCGAAGACCGCAAACCTATCCCCGTCCTGGTCGCCAATGTCGACCTCGTGGTCGTGCGCTTTGATGACAAGGTCTCGGTGCTCTACGGTCGTTGCCTGCACCGAGGGGCGATGCTCGCCGACGGAGTCGTGCGTGGCGACAACCTGCTGTGCGGCGTCCACTTCTGGGATTTCAAGCTGGATTCGGGGGCAAGTGCCTACAACAACAAAGAAAAACTGCAAAAATTCACGAGCGTGATCCACGAAGGCGCAGTCTATATTGACGAAGCCGAGGTCGAAGAATGGGGCCTGAACAACCCCCAACCCTATAACCGCTCTGCCTACCTTGGCCAGTACAACGATCACCACGGCACGCCCGATGAGCCCTACAATGGTGTCATTCGGGGCTTAGGACGGCGCGGCCTCGGCAAGTCGTCCCACGGTGCCATGGGCGCCATGGGCGTGCCACGCGCCCAACTGCCCGACTGGGACGACATTCAAGTCATCACCGCGCAACTCGCCCGCAGCCCCCACCTGGACGAAGAACCCGTCGCAACCAAAACCGTCATCGGCCCCAATGCCGCAAAACCCATGACCCTCGACTTGCCCGTCTTTGTCTCGGATATGAGTTTTGGCTCGCTGTCGATCAGCGCGAAGAAGGCCCTGTCGCAGGGCGCGGAAATGGCAGGCACGGGAATCTGCTCGGGAGAAGGGGGGATGCTTCCCGAAGAGCAAGAGGAAAACAGCCGATACTTCTACGAGCTGGCATCCGCACGCTTCGGCTACAAACCCGAACTGATGAAAAAGGTGCAGGCCTTCCACTTCAAAGGCGGCCAAGCGGCGAAAACAGGCACCGGAGGACATCTGCCCGGCGACAAAAACACCGGTAGAATTGCCGAGGTGCGCGATATTCCCGCCGGCACATCGGCGATCTCGCCGGCGCGCTTCCCCGATTGGACGGAGCTCAGCGACTTTCGCGACTTCGCCGCAACGGTGCGCGAGATCAGCGGCGGCATTCCCATCGGTTACAAAATGTCTGCCCAGCATATCGAGAACGACATTGACGCTGCCCTGTCGATTGGGGTCGACTACATCATCCTCGACGGGCGCGGTGGCGGAACAGGGGCTGCGCCAACCATCTTTCGCGACAACATCTCGGTGCCCACCATCCCCGCCCTCGCCCGTGCCCGTCGGCACCTGCAACGGGTCGGCCGCGAAGACGTCACCCTCGTGATCACGGGCGGACTAAGAACCCCCGCCGACTTTATCAAGGCACTGTGCCTCGGTGCCGATGCGGTGGCGATCTCGAACTCTGCCCTGCAAGCGATTGGCTGTATCGCCATGCGGGCGTGCCATACCAACAACTGCCCCGTCGGGATTGCGACGCAAAAACCCCACCTTGTCGACCGCCTCGTCGTTGAGAAATCCGCCAAGCAGCTCGCCAACTTCTTCGGGGCGACGAAACACCTGATGCAAACGCTGGCACGGGCGTGTGGGCACAATGAAGTGAGTCAATTCCGCCTTGACGACATTACCACCTTCAAAAAAGACCTCGCCGAGCTTGCTGGCATCCCCTATGCAGGGGTGCGATAATGCCGAGTGACACCCGCTCACCCACGCAGTCCTTAACTCCCAGTGTCGATAGGTTGTTCTCAGAAAGTGCGTTTCGCGTCCTCAATGCCGCGAATGCGCTGGTCGCCAAGGGGCATGACGTGATCAACCTTGGTATCGGCCAACCCGACTTCAAGACGCCGCACGCCATCGCCGAGGCGGGGGTGAAAGCCATCCGCGACGGGCATCACGGCTATACCCCCTCGGATGGAATCGCGCCGCTGCGGCAAGCCGTGATCGACGACTACCTGCGTCGGTACCCGACCATGCCAGACCAAGACGGGCTGTCCCCCAACAATGTGCTGGTGGTGCCGGGAGGCAAAGTCACCATGTTCATCGCGATCACCATGCTCGGACAGCCGGGGAAGGAGATTATGTATCCCGATCCCGGCTTCCCGATGTATCAGTCGATCGCGCAATTCTCGGGAGCGACCCCGGTACCCATGCCGATGCGCCACAGCAATAATTTCGATCTCGACCTCGACGAGATCGAAAGCTTGCTCAGTGATCGAACCAGCCTGGTTATCCTGAACACCCCGCACAACCCGACGGGGAAGGTCATCACGAAAGAGCAAATCGAGCGATTGGTAACCCTGCTCGAGCCCTATCCCAACTGCTTCTTGATGGCGGATGAGATTTATGCCGAGTGCGTCTTCGATGGGGCATCCCATCACTCGTTGTTGATGGAAGAGCGGATTCGCCCCCGGTTGATAGTGCTCGATGGTGTGTCCAAACGCTACGCGATGACGGGGTGGCGGTTGGGCTATGCGCTATGGCCTGATGCGCTGATCGATAAAGCCAAGACCATGGCGGTGAACATGCACTCGTGCGTGAATGCCCCCGCACAGTATGCGGCCATCGAGGCGCTCGCCTATACCCATCCCGAGGAGGCGGTCATTCGACAGACCTTCCAACAGCGTGCCCACGATGCCGCGGCAGCACTGAACGCCATCGACGGCATTGAATGCAATCCAGCCCAGGGCGCTTTTTACCTGTTTCCGCAAGTGCAGGGCGACACGGCCGCCATTGAGAAACAGTGGCTCGAGCAACATCACGTCGCGACAATCGCAGGCCACGGATTTGGGCAGCACTGCCTCGAGCAGATTCGCTTCTCGGTTGCCAACGACCGCGTGGTCGAAGCGATTAAGCGACTGCCAAACCTGTAGGATGGGCGTTGCGTTCCATGACTGAACCGCTAACCCCACACGAACTCGCGCGACAGCTTATTTTTCTGCACGATTGCGGCATTGAGGACGTCTTCTTCGCCGAGCCGTTACAAGGCAAAGCCATCGACCAAAAGCAATTGCGCCAAGCAATTCTGCAGGCTGATGACAGTAGGCTTGCGGGCCAAAGACAGGAGAGCATGCCCGCTGGGCCGCAACCCGAGGGGCGACCCGCGTCGCCAAGGCCAGCCCCCCCGCACTCCGACGCAATGCCTGCCAGCAAGCCGGCAATGACCCGCGAGACGCACCAATCCGCAGACCCATCCGCGCATGTGCACGAGCGGTCGCCGCGCATGAGCACGGCTGATGACCTCCAGTCGATTGTCGATATTCCGACGCTGATCGCCCGGATTGATGCGACCGATGGCGCCGGGCTGAAGCAATTCGCAACCCAAACCGTCGTGGCAGACGGCAACCCCGCATCGGGGATCATGATCATCGGGGAAGCCCCGGGTGCCGACGAAGACCAACAGGGCATCCCTTTCATCGGGCAATCAGGCCAATTGCTGATGGAGGCGATCAGCTTCATCGGATTGGATAGCCGCGAGAAGTACTTCATCTCTAATTCGGTGTTCTGGCGGCCACCGGGCAACCGTACCCCGTCGCCCGCCGAGACTCAGTTCTGCTTGCCCTACCTGCATCGACTGATCCAGCTCGTCGATCCCAAACTTGTGCTCATTCTTGGGGGACATGCGATGAAACACCTGCTGCAAGTGTCGAAGGGCGTGTCGGCTATGCGCGGGCGCGAAATAGGGCTTTCTGCAGGCGATCGAGTGATCCCTACCATTGTGAGCTTCCACCCCTCCTTTTTGTTGCGCAGCCCTTCCAACAAGAAGGCACTGTGGCACGATCTGTTGCAATTCAAAGCCTCGATGGCAAAGCACGGGGTCACCCCATGAATGCATGCCCGCGCGTGACCAGCAACAACAAAGTGGCACCCGCCTGCTTTGGCCGTTTCGGCGACGCCTCATGATCACCTCTGCTTTTGTTGACCCCGACGAGTTAGCCAAATTCTCACCTGCAGATTGGTGGGACGAGCACGGAAATTATGCGCAGCTGCACCGCATCCACCCGGTGCGCATGGGGTGGATTGCGGATACCATTCGCAAGCATGCCGCCCATCCGACGCTCGTCGCGACCCCGGAGTCGCCGGTCGTGAACCCGGAGTCGATACCGAGTACCCCTCCATATTCCGATCACGCTGGTTCCATTGATCTCCACCGCCTATCTGCCCTCGATGTCGGTTGTGGCGGAGGAATGGTTTGTGAATCGCTCCATCGGCTCGGCCTAGGGGCAGTCACTGGGGTCGATGCCAACGAAACCGCCATCGAAGTGGCGATCAAGCACGCCCAGTCAGCGTTTGGTGACGCCGTGCATTCCCACCATGGCAACGGTGACAACCCCAGCTACGGTCATAGCAGCGCGCCCGGTCGCAACGAAGGCGAAAACAGGGGCACGCTTGCCTACCATCACGCGAGCATAGACAGCTTGCGCGCCTCGATCATGCGTGGGGAAACCCTGCCCTTCGATGTTGTCACCTGTCTCGAAGTGGTCGAGCACGTCAAAGACCTGAACGGATTTGTCGCAGCAGTCGCCGATTGCGTCGCCGAGGGGGGACTGGTCATCTTCTCGACCCTTGCCCGCACCCGGCTAGCTCGATACCTCGCCGTGCACCTCGCCGAGGGCATCGGCTGGGTGCCCAAAGGAACGCACGACTGGAAAAAATTCGTGAATCCGAGCGAGCTTGCGCAGCAATGTCGGGTAGGCGGACTCAACCCCTTTGTAACGTGCGGTATGATCTACGATCCGCGCACCGCCGAGTGGTGCATGCACCCGCACAGGTTGCGCATCAACTACTTCCTTGCCGCCACGAAACCGGTGATCCAACCCGATAGGGCAGGGCAATGACCACTGTGCATTGCCCCTTTCCCCGTGCTGATTGAGACAATCGGCTACTCTCCCCAAGACACCCCGCGACCTATGAACACACCCCAAGAGATAGTGGATTTCTGTGCCCACGCCATGGAGAAACGTATGGTGTCCGTGGACACCGAATGACACCGACGCGACCGCTACTACCCCAAATTTTGTCTGCTGCAACTGGGAACCGACGCCGACCATGCCGTGCTGTTCGACCCCCTAGCCATTCGTGACCCTGTCGAGCAAGGGGACTGGGACCTCGCCGAAGATGCCATGCGCCGCCTGTTGCAAACGAGCCTTGTGGTGAAGGTCTTCCACGGTGCCGCCCAAGACGTGATGGTGCTCAATCGATACTTCAAGATAAACACCGCCCCTATCTTGGACACTGTCCCCGCCGCCTTCCTGTGTGGCTGGGGGACATCGCCATCGTATTCCCTGCTGGTGAAGATTTGCTATGGGGTCGAGCTCGACAAGACGAACCAGACAAGCGATTGGCGAAAACGCCCCCTCACCGACGATCAGCTCAGCTATGCAAAGCTGGATGTTGTTTACCTATCCGGCATTGCTCGCCGACTCAAGGCGGAGGTCGAGCAACGCCACCGTACCGCTTGGCTGCAACAAGAAATGAATGTGCCCCTGCTCGACCAGCATCGGTTGATCGTGGAGACCGCCCTGCGCGGCATCAAAGGCAGTCGCAACCAACAACGCTTCGCCCGCCTGAAAGAATGGGTGGCCTTTCGCGAGCAGTGGGCAACGCACAGCGACCGCCCCCGCACGTGGATCATCAGCGACAAAACGCTGCAGAAACTGGCGGGCAAGCCCGTGACTGAGCTGGACAGCGAAGAGACGCTTATCACCCCCAAAATGCGTCGTAACCGCAATTGGAAGGGTTTAATCCGGGGCTTGACGGCCATAGACCGCTCGGGGCGAACGCCGTACACCGCGCGCCAGGCGGAAGGCATTGAGCAATGCTGGGATGCGCTGCGTCTCCAGCGTGAGGAGTTGAGCGAGCGCATGAACATCTCGGCGGGCTTCCTGTTGCCTAATCACATTATGCGCGGCTGGTTACTCGGCAACCTGAATGTCGACGAGTGGCTGACCCCGTGGCGCGCGACAACCTTTGCGCCCATCCTCTCTTTGGTGGCAGAAATGCGCGACGCGCAAAAACACGAGCCAGCCGAAGACAAAGAGCCCCCCACGGATGACGAAATGACCAACGATGTGGAACTATCCACTGATGCAGCACTGACCAATACGAAGGATTCTGAACCCATGGCCGAGGAAGTGCCCTCGCAGGAATAAGGTATCACGACCCCAGTGATGCCTCGGGTCGCGTGCCCCCGCCGGGGTTGTGGAATTACCCGTCGGGGTCGCGGTGTTGAGGTGTTGCTCGCCCCCGCCGGGGTGGAGGGGTTGCGGAATTATCCTCCGGGGTTGGGTGCCCCCGCCGGGGTTGCGTGCCCCCGCCGGGGTTGTGGAATTACCCGTCGGGGTCGCGGTGTTGAGGTGTTGCGTGCCCCCGCCGGGGCTGCGTGCCCCCGCCGGGGTGGCGGAATTATCCGCCG
>JAHZLG010000035.1 GCA_022599995.1 Alphaproteobacteria bacterium
CGACATCAGAACCGGTGTTGGCGAGGAGTTTTGCAATGGCTTCCCCAAGCTTGCTGTGCAGACCACGCGCGAGGGGACTAGTGAATCCAACCATGGCGGACTGCTGCATGGCATTGCTGCCATGATCAAGCGCATCAATCATTTCAAAGTGCTGGGTGCTAGGCAGCGATTTCATTGCCTTAGGGGTGACCGCGATGGCTTCCAGCAGCTCTAAAGTCGACTTGGACACCAGCTTGCCATTCGTATCGACCATCATAAAGACCCCGCGCTCGGGGGCATCAGGAAGGTGATAGT
Source organism: Alphaproteobacteria bacterium (assembly GCA_022599995.1). Classification (GTDB taxonomy): domain Bacteria; phylum Pseudomonadota; class Alphaproteobacteria; order CBDBCS01; family JAHZLG01; genus JAHZLG01. The sequence continues at coordinate 295 of JAHZLG010000035.1, forward strand.
ACCCCACCATGCCTCCCTGCGTGGCTGTGGGACTGCGCCACACTGTGCGCGCCTGCTCCGGCATCGTCTCGATGGTCTTCGGCAGCTCCGGATCGGCAGCAACCGCCTTCGCCCAAATGTCCGAGGCAAGGGTGAACGGATCCACCTCCTCAACGGTATCGCCATCGCCGTCCAGTGCACCCGGGGTGCCGGCGTAGATCGCCAGAGTCTTGGCACGTTCGACCTCGGGGAAAAAGACCTCGTCCGTGCCGATAATTTCACGGTTCCGCTGCAGTCGATCAATGACGCGCGCCCGCAACTGAAGCATCTCCTCGATGTCCTCGCCCGGCACGAACGAGTAACAGTGAATGACAGGAGATTCTTGCCCAAGACGATCGACCCGACCCGCCCGCTGAATCAACCGAATGACCGTCCACGGCAGATCGAAATTGACCACAATATGGGCGTCCTGTAGATTCTGCCCCTCACTGAGCGAGTCAGTCGTAAGCAACACGCGGATCGTATCGGATCGACTGACTGGCTTGGCTTCCTCATTTTGCTCGTTTCTCGGGTTTGACCGTGGGCTAAACCGCTGCACAACCGACTGGATGTTGTCCGAGCTGCCCGTCACCGCCGCAACCCGCCCCACGCGACACGCCACGAAATATCGATGCAACGAATGGATGGTATCAGCGAATTGGGAGAATACGAGAATCTTGTCATCGGCATGGGTGGTCTGCACGATCTCCAAGAGCTCGGCGTACTTGTTGTCTTGGGCAGGAGACCACGTCGCCGTCCGCTGGAGGCAACCCTCAATGATATGGCAGTCCTCCATCAATGCCTTGCGCAGCTCCGGCAGGAAGTGCGCGGTCGATAACCACCGCACCGGCGACGTCGCCCCGCCCTTATACTTCTCCTGATAAAGGGCGTAAACCTCGCTCGCCCGACGGAGGTAAACTTCTGCTGTGTCCGTCCCGTCATAGTCGAGAAATGCCACGTCGCCAATCGCATCATCATCATCCGCAAATTCAGAGTCCGCCTCCTCGACCACATCGAATGATTGGAGTAACGAAGGATCAACCTTGCCAACCGGAAAGGAAAGCCCAGAGTCAATGGCATAAATAAACACACAATTGCGCTGCAGAAAACGCCGTAACGTGCGCCGAAATGCCTCCCCGCTGCTTTCTAACCGCTTCAAGAAATTGGTGCGGGTGAACCCACGCAGGCGTCCTTGGGCACGGGACAGATCAGCGATGATTTCTTCCTCGGCAGCACTGGGGGAAGAGTCCGTGGCAATGTAGTCGTGCAGCGCATAACGCGCCAAAGTCAGGCTGTTGATAGCATCAACCATCCGATCATTCAGCAGCTGGGCGTAAACATCGGCGGGGTTGGCAGGGTCGAAGGCGAATTTCTTCGTGCGCGGCTGGCGCGTGGGAAACGGTGCCTTGCGCCCATCGGGGTATTGCAGATAGCGGGTGCCATCGGCCTCCTCGTGCGCATAGTACGCCGCAATGTGTGCACGGGTGCGGCGTACAAGGAAAAGCTCGAGCAACGACTGCCAGTCGCTCGGATGCGACGAGCTACCAAACGCCTGCAATGACGAAGGCGGCGCACCGATCTTGCGCACAAAATCAGCAGCGGACAGACCAAACTCCTGCATGTGATGGACGGGCTCCCTGCCGAGGTGCTGGGCAGGATCAAGAAACAACTGCAACTGATTATAAATGTCCTTCTCCTGCTTGCTGTAGAGGGTGGCACTCAACAACAAAACCTTCGCCGTGGGATACTCCACCGACAAATAACGATGCAACAATTTGTACCGCTCGCTGGTGTGATTGCGGAAATTATGACACTCATCAACAATCACAACATCAGGGCTGAATTGACGCGGAAGCTTCTTCAGCTGGCTCATCGACACGACATTGGCATCGATCTGAAATCTTGTGACCTCTTCGCGCCACATCTCCTGAAGCCGCGCCGGACACACAACCACCGTGCGCGCATTGCCATCAATCAATGCAAGACGATTCACAACCGAGCACGCAATCCACGTCTTGCCAAGACCAACCACATCACCAATCACCGCCCCACGCCACGAAGTCAGTATGTTCAACGTGCGGCGAACAGCAACCTCCTGAAAGTCAAACAACTGGGGCAACCCGCGCGGGGCCGCAGGAATAGAAACCTGCTGCTGCGACAAGAAGTAGACAATGCGCATGTACACATCATAGGGCTTCCGCAAAGTCAGCCAGCTCCCATCGATAAGGTCAATAAGGATTTGGGAAATGTCGATCGAGTATTTGTCCTGCCACCGCGAGTCAAACCAAGTCGCAAGCTTCTGGGTCGCATCGCCGTCAGTGACATCAATGTTGAGCTCTCCCTGATTGCACAATCCCGCCAAGGTCAGATTGCTGCTCCCGACGATGCCGTAGTGCCCGACAACCCCCGACGCAAAATGAAGCAAGTAAAGCTTGGCATGCAGCGGATAACGCAAAAACAATTTCACCCGCACCTTCCCTGCCGCCAGCTGATCCCGCAAAACCCGCAAGGTCTTCTCGGTTTCGCGGGTCGGGTGACCAAACACAAGCTGCCTGCCAAATGCCGCAATCGCCCGGTCGCGGCGTTCGCCAAAAGCTTCTCTCTCGGGGCGCAAGTAGGCCTTCGACGCGGCATCCCCGTAGCGATAAAAGTTCTGCACGTCCCATTCGATATTGTGATTCATGCCGACCAACAACCGGCACGACTTGCCCTCATCCCAGTCGGTGACCGCATCGGCTATCACACGCCACCCCCGGAGATTGAAATAACCCACGCAAAAATCTGCCTGGTGCGCCGACGCAAAGTCCTTTTTCAAGGCATCGGACAAAGGGCTGGCAATGTTGTCAAGTATTTGTGGCATTTGCGGCTATCTCCGAAAATAACAAGAAACGACAAGAGGCAGCGAGCAATGTAAGGCAAGGCAAAGAACACCCTTGCACGGGAAGTAACCGTTTTGTAGCATGCACCTAAGCCATAGGCAAGAAACGCAATCCTTCGCCCGGTGCGCACGGCAATGCCGTATGGTGCTTTGTGCCCTTTGGTGTCGCCCGTGCGCTTGTGAGGGCGGAACTGGGGAGGGCTAGACTTGGGTGGGCTAGACTTGGGTGGGATAGGGCGACTGGGGTGGGATAGGGTGCGCTTTCGGTTTTCTCACCTTCCTTTCTCTCACTATCGTAAATAAGGTAACAGTGCCTATGTCAGTTGGTATCAGCAAAGAGCTTATTTTGCCGAATGGTGTCGTGCTCAGCAACCGCCTTGTGAAGTCGGGGCTGTCCGAAGCCCTCGCCGATGCGCACAATAACCCTACCCCCGCATTGACGAATTTGTTTGCTAAGTGGGGGGAAGGTGGGGCTGCCGTGCTGATAACCGGCCATACCTCGGTCGACCGACTGCATCTCGAGCACGCGGGCAACTGCGTTTTTGATGATGAATCTCCGGGAGAGGCCTTCGCTGCCATTGCCAAAGCAGGCAAACGCCACGGCACAAAAATGCTGATGCAGCTTGCCCATTCGGGGCGGCAAACCCCTGAGGCGATCAATCCGCACCCGGTCTCTATCTCGGATCTGCGCCTCGACCTGCCCGGCTACGGTGTGCCGATTCAGGCAACGGACGCCATGTTGCACGATATCATTGGCAAATTCGTCCGCTCCGCGTTGCGCGCCCAGCAAGCAGGGTTCGATGGCGTCGAAATCCATGCCGCCCATGGTTATCTGTTTAGTTCGTCGCTCTCGCCTCGGATCAACACGCGCGACGATGCGTGGGGGGGCTCACCGGCAAGGCGGGCGCGGCTGGTGCTGGAGGTTGTCCGTGCGGTGCGCGCCGCGGTCGCCCCCGAGTTTATCGTGGCAACCAAACTGAATTCCTCGGATTTCCAAAAGGGCGGGTTCGATATTGCTGACTCGATTGAAGTCGCCGTGATGCTTGAGGCAGAGGGCATCGACTTCATCGAAATATCGGGGGGCAATTTCGAGACCCCAGTTGCCTATGCTCACCAGTCGAAAAAACAATCTACGCGCGCTCGCGAGGGCTA
>JAHZLG010000001.1 GCA_022599995.1 Alphaproteobacteria bacterium
CCCCCGCCGGGGTGGCGGAATTATCCGCCGGGGTTGTGTGCCCCCGCCGGGGCTGCGTGCCCCCGCCGGGGTGGCGGAATTATCCGCCGGGGTTGTGTGCCCCCGCCGGGGCTGCGTGCCCCCGCCGGGGTGGCGGAATTATCCGTCGGGGTGGCGGAATTATCCGTCGGGATTGGCCAACAAGGGAAACAGTGGCACCCGCCCCGATTCCAAGTGACCATAAGCCAGGGTGGGGGCACCCTGAAACAGAGCAACGCGTACCCACTGATCGGATTTCGGATCGAACCGCGTGGCACCAAAGAACGACAGCTTGAAGCGCAAAATGTCGATCGGGCGCACGTCGCCATAATCGATGTGAATGCCTCCAAGCGGGGCACGCGCGATGGTCTGCACCACCAGCACCGCTTGACGGAGCAGGTACACTTGCTCGCCGGACGTGCGCGCCAGCCACTCGCCAACGGGCGATGCCCCGTGTCCCAACTGCACTAACTCGGTAAGCCATTTGTGCAGGGCGACAATGCACCCTTGATGCTTGATCGGCATCGTTTTGTTGCAGGGCAGGTCAACGGGGGTCACGCGCGGCTCCCGCTTGTCGGCTGAGTAGTACCATGACGCACTGTTGCCCACCAAGGGCGTAGTGTGCACCAAATCGCCCTGCGGCGTCGGATCACCTGCAGCCGTTTTATCAAGGTGTGGCACGCCAACCTTGCCTTGCTCGGTGGAAGGGGCGGCAATGCCCTGCTTCGCCTCCAGTGCCCAAGCAAAATGGGTGACGAGGGCGGTGCGCAATTCGGAGAGAGTCCACTGGGGATCGAGAAAATCCTTCTCTTTGGCACAACGGGGCTGCAGGGCACCGACGGCAATATCGGCATAGACGCCAAGCAGCATTGCAAGGCAAGCCTGCTCGACCTCGTGACGAGCCGTATCCGATGCCGCGATTTGACAAAGGCTAAGACGCATCGCCCGCCAAATCGTCTCGGGGACAACAGTGACAGGCGTGGCACTGGCAATCGCCCCGGGGAACGACTCGCCGAAGACGACCTTGCCGAGCAAGGAAACCGCACGCCCCAAAGCCGCGCTGTGCGGCCCTTCCCAATGGGTGACGAATTCTGCTCCGCTTTGAAGGGTTGTGCGCCACTCGGCGGCATGGCGTGCCCGCTCGGAGTCGTCGGGCGCATGGTCGAGCACAGCACCAAGAGCCGCCTCACGCGTCTGAAGCCACTGGTCGACCAACACAGGATGCCGCGCAATGAACGGCGCCATGCCGAGACCAGTCGCATTTCCAATGCCAAGAAACCGCTTCGTCGTGCTTCCAAGAGCAGCCGCAGGGGCAGCCAATCCAAGGGCATCCCTGCGATGACGCGCACGGGCGTCGATGTAATCGAAGCTAAACAGCCGGATCATGTAAACGGCGAGCATCTCCATGGCAAAGGAATCGGCGAACTCCGGGCGGTCGGCAACCCGCGCACGCGAGGCCATGCCGAATTTGCCATTGCCATACACAGCCGAGGTGCGGAGCAAGTAACCCGTCTTGTTCAATAACGCCGGTTCAGGCTGACTCCCATGGGCTAAGGCATCGATGGTTGTATCGACGACACGCAGGCTTTTGTTTGCCCGCGCGAGGACGAGGTCGGTGTGGCAATAGCGTCCGTCTTCTTGCCGGGGGGTGTTTTGCCTGAGCCGATCAACGTGCGGGGCACCATCGCCGTCCACCATGGTGAAGGTGGCATCCCAGACCTTCGCAATCACGCGGTCGCTGCGATGCTCATCGCAAATGGCATGGGCAAAGCACACAAGGTCATAAATCCGCCACGAGACAATCGGCTGAGACTTGCCAGATTGTGCACCGGATTGAGACTCATCGGGTCGAGGGTCGACAGCAAAAACCGGAATTTTGGCACGGTAACGCGCCATACCCGTCCCATCGGGGGCGAGGGCAAATTCCTGCTGTGAGAACTCCCAGCGTTGCTGAAAGGCACGCCGAACAAAATGATGGGTGAAACTGAGCGGCGTCGCATATCCAACCCCAAGGCGATGAATATCACAAATCTCTTGGGCGGGGCGATCAGGGATTGCGCGGCGTGAAGTCATAGAAGGTCGAGAAAGAGAGAGTCGATATGCCAAATGCCAAACACCGTCTACAGCCCGAATGCTCCTTGTCCGGCTGCCTCAAGGGGCAATGCCGTGGATTCAGTTGGTCGACCGTGTTTGAAGCACGTTGCTTAGGGTGGGGGAGAGAGCATGGGGAGGGTGGTCGGAAGAGGCTAGGGAGAGCAGAGCAGAGTGTGGTCGGATGAGGGTAGAGCAGAGGGGAGGGGGTGGGATGAGGCTAGGATGAGGCTAGGACAACGTATCGGTAAGAAAACGCAACCAGTTTTCGCCGCCTATTTGACGCACCTCCGATTCTGTGAACCCGACCGCCCGCAGGCCATCAAGCACCGTCGGATAGTCGCGGTTCGTTCGAAACCACGCGGGTTGCGCCGGCAAGGTGACCCCCTTCGTGCCCCACTGATTCCCGCCTTCGAGGGCATCTGTCGCGGGAAATTGCATGCTCCCCCGCCGCATCCAGTCGATGGTGCTGTCGGGACGCCCCAGACAAAGATCAGAGCCAAACCCAAGGTGGTCAACACCCATGAGGTCGGCGGCTCGAGCAACCATCTCGCAGAACGACGACAAATCGCAATTGCTGCCCCCGGCAAGGTGATGCGGGTAGAGCGAAAACCCCAGCATGCCGCCGTGGGCAGCCAGCGTTTTCAACACCTCATCATTCTTGTTGCGCGGCACATCGTGCCACGAAGAAGGATTGGCATGGGAAATCACGATGGGCGATTCCGAGTGCTGAATCGTCTCGATCGTCGATTGGGCTGCCGAGTGACTCATGTCGACCAGCATGCCGCACCGATTCATCTCCTTGATCACCGCCTTGCCGAAACGCGTCAACCCGCCATCGTGGGGCTCGTAGCACCCCGATGCGAGCACGCTCTGGGCATTGTAGGTCAGTTGCATCACGCGCACGCCAAGCTCGTGCCAGACTCGTACCAACCCCAAATCCTCATCGATGGGCGCACAGTTCTGAAAACCCAAGAACACGGCGGTTTTCCCCGTTGCCATGGCTTGCGATACATCACTCCCCGAGCGGGCGTGCACAATACGGTCGGAAAAGGTCTCGAACCGCCGGTGCCAGAGGATTAGCTCTGTGATGGCGTCTTGAAACCGCTCGTGGTAGGCGATAGTGGCGTGGATGGCAACAACATGCCCCGCTTTCATGTCATCGAAGACCGAACGCGTCCAGTGGCAATATTGCAGAAAATCAATTACTGGCGTATGCATAGCGCGATGGTACACGATCAAGCTGGCCAAAGACATATCTTTGCCGACAAAATTATTCTCGGGTCATCATCGCCCCGCCGCCTCGAGATTCTTGCCCGCATGGGGATTACGCCGACGGTGGTGAAGCCGGACATCGACGAGACGCCACGCCGAGGGGAAGGGCAGCGTGCCTATGTCTCCCGGTTGTCGAGTGAGAAGGGCATTGCGGTGTTGCGCCTCCTTGCCGCAAGGGGACTGGTAGACAATTCCACCATAGGCAAGCATGCCAAGACCGGGCTAGCTGCGGGGGTGCCCATGGCCGATCAGGGCGAAGACACCTCGCCGCAAACGCAAGAAACGGCCATGGCGCGGGCAGTGATCACGGCTGACACCGCCGTCTATCTTGGCAGACGGCTGATGCCCAAACCTGCCTCCCTCGAACAGGCAAGGCAGGCCTTGCTGGCATTGAGCGGGCGACAGCATACGGTTTATGGTGGGATCACCGTTGCGTGGTTAGGCGCAGGAGGAGCAGGAGGAGAAGGAGCAGGAGCACCTTATCAGGTGCGGAAGGTGCTCCATCGCGTGGAGGTGACAAAGGTACAGTTCAAAAGGCTGACCGCCGATGACATTGCCTTCCTTGTCGCTGCCGACGAGTGGCAGGACAAAGCCGGCGGCTACGCCATTCAAGGACGCGCCGGCAGCGTGATCAAGCGGATCAATGGATGCTATGACAATGTTGTCGGCTTGTCCTCGTACCACCTTCGGCAAATGCTTTTGTCCGCTCGACTGGGCTGAGGTCTTCTGTGGTTGATCAGGATACCCCCTTCCAGCGATGGCGTGCCACGATGAGTTACCACGGGGCGCGGTACCACGGCTGGCAAGAACAGGCCGGGTTGCCCACCGTGCAGGCAAGGGTCGAAGAGGCGATATTCCGTGTGATTGGCAGGCGGCAACGTGTTCGCGCCATCGCTGCCGGTAGGACAGATGCGGGCGTCCATGCGACCGGGCAGGTTTTTCATGTGGACGTCCCGGCCTGTCGCGGGGCACAGGGCCTGCTCGCGGGGGTAAACCAGCACCTAATTGACATGGAGGCAGGCGACATCGCCCTTAGCCAAGCCGCCCTGATGCACGAATGGCCATCGTTCGCCGCCTATCAGGCGGAGGTGGGCAATGAAGCGATGGCGAAAACCCTCTTCCACGCCCGCAGGAGTGCGCACCTACGGGTCTATCAGTACACCATCATGAACGGTGCCGCGGTGTCTGGATGGTGGCGCGACCGCGCATGGCATGTGCGGGCTCCGATTGATGTCGGACTCATGCACGAAGAGGCACAAAGCCTCGTCGGACACCACGATTTCAGCAGCTTCCGGGGCAAGAATTGCCAGTCATCGACCCCTGTTAAGACCCTCAAGGGGATCACAGTGGCGAGGCTGCCCTCGGCGCGTCCCTTCGCGGGATTGTTCGCCGAGGATAATGTTCTGGATGGGGCAGGGCACCGTGAAAGTGGCCGTGACAATGACAGTGCTAGGGGAAGTGACAGTGGTGGTCGTGACAGTGACAATGACAGTGATAGGCGGGGCAAGGCGGGCATAGCCCGTGATGCCTCTGAATTGCTCGTCATTCGTGTTGCCGCACAGTCATTTCTTCACCATCAGGTACGTAACATGGTCGGCACGCTGGTGGATATAGGCTTGCGCTCGCGTGGCTGGGGGGAGGGTGATGCCGCACGCATTCTGGAGGCACGGCGGCGGGCGGCGGCGGGCACCATGGCTCCTGCCCATGGGCTATGCTTTACCGAGGTGCGCTACTGATTGCCCCTGATCACACCTGATCACGTTGCGCAGACGAAGAATGCGACGGCCGACAGTGCACTCAACCATCCAGCAACCATCCAACAACCAGCACGAAAGATGTGCCCCAAAGCGAAAGGTGCGGCCAAGTAGGCGTTATTTGCCCGGTCGTTACCTGTCCAGAGGCACCCGTTCGACCGCCCCTCCCCCCCCCCGCAGCAGGCGATGCTTGGGGCGGAAACGGAGAAGACTTGCTATGCATCATGGCCTGTGATAGGGTCGGGCAGGACGCGTCGCAGTGAGCTCAACCGCCGAAATCCGCAATAGTAGCCAGCCGCTAGCTAGCTAGCCCGCCAGCCAGCCAGCCAGCCAGCCAGCCGCTAGCTAGCTAGCGGGCAGACCCTCGCGCCACGCCTTCCTGTTTTCCTTTTCTTTCTCGCTTGATCGTTTTATGAAATTCTTTCTCGATTCCGCAGACGTCGCAGTTATTGAACACTGGTATCCCACGGGGATTGTTGATGGTGTTACCACCAACCCCAGCCTGATAGCGAAGTCGGGCCAGCCGTTGCATGCGACCATTGCCAAGATCGCCGCGATCGCCGAAGGTGATCCTGTCAGTGCCGAGGTGGTCGCGACTGATCATGAGGGGATGCTCCGCGAGGCCACCGCGCTGAGTCAGATCGCACAAAATGTGGTGATCAAGCTTCCGATGACCCCCGATGGGATGTCTGCGTGTAGGGATTTGCGCGCGCGCGACATACGCGTGAATGTGACCTTGGTGTTTTCGCTGGCTCAGGCGCTGATAGCGGCGAAGTGCGGGGCGAGTTTCGTGTCGCCGTTTGTTGGTCGACTCGATGATCACGTTGCGCCAGGGGCGGGCATGCAGCTGATAGACAATATAGTAACCGCCTATGATCAGTATGATTATGATACTGAGGTGCTTGTTGCCTCTGTTCGCTCGCGTGACCACATCGAGGAAGCTGCCGTGCTTGGTGCCGATATTGTGACGCTCCCCCCGAAGATTTTGGGTGAGATGTACCAGCACCCCCTTACAGACAAAGGTTTAGAAGCTTTTTTGCGTGATTGGAAAGAAAGCCAAAAATAACGGTTCTGTGTCCTGACGGTTTGTCGGCAGTCTTCACAGTTTTGTTATCTACTTTGCTTTGCTTGCTATTTGGCATGCAAAATCATAATTCAAGAGTAGGTGTGTTGTGTCTCGGCATTCTACCTTCGGGCGTGATCTTGCCTCCGTGTGTGGCGGGATGCCAATGACGCGGCATGACACTTGCTTGATGTGCTTGGCACCATGCCCTGCGTGCTCTCCAGCTTGAAGAGCACGCGCACCCTTCGTCCCCTGTTTAGGTGTCGCTCGCGAACCTGAATGGGAAATTAACTCTTGCCCAAAGCGAACGTAGTGCCCTGCACAGCTGAGGCAAACAAAAATGGCGGAACGTATGGCAAAAAAATCCACAAAGAAAACTGGTCTTTCGTGCACATTCTGCAGCAAGCCGCAGGCGGATGTCCGCAAATTGGTTGCCGGACCTAAGGTCTACATTTGCGATCAATGCGTCTCTTTGTGCTACGAAATTGTTCAAGATGACTTGAACCGTGTGGTGCCGACCAAAGATTCGGGGCTGATGACTCCGAAAGAGATGTGCGCACGCCTCGATGAGTACGTGATCGGCCAGAGCCGTGCCAAAAAGGTTTTGTCGGTTGCGGTGTATAATCATTACAAGCGACTGTTGTTGTCGAGCAACCAAACTGAGCTTGCCAAGTCCAATGTCCTTCTGATAGGCACGACGGGCAGCGGCAAGACCCTGTTGGCGCAAACGTTGGCGCGTGTCCTCGATGTTCCGTTCACCATGGCAGATGCGACCACACTGACCGAGGCGGGCTATGTGGGCGAGGACGTAGAAAACATTTTGTTGAAGCTGTTGCAGGCGGCAGATTACGACGTCGAGCGTGCCCAGCGCGGCATCGTCTATATTGACGAGGTCGACAAGATCAGTCGAAAGTCAGAAAATCCGTCGATTACCCGCGATGTGTCGGGCGAGGGTGTCCAGCAAGCCCTGCTGAAAATCATGGAGGGCACGACTGCCTCGGTTCCCCCTCAGGGCGGGCGGAAGCACCCGCAGCAGGAGTTTGTGCCGATCGACACCACGAACATCTTGTTTATTTGTGGGGGGGCGTTTGCGGGCATCGAGAGCGTTGTCGCCAGTCGCCTCCAGACCAAGTCAATCGGTTTCGGTGCCGAGCTGATCGATGAGACGAACACCCAATCCAAAAACGAAATCCTGCGGGCGATCGAGCCACCAGACCTGATTGCATTTGGTCTGATTCCCGAATTTGTTGGCCGGCTTCATGTGCAAGTTGCTTTGCAAGAACTCGATGCGGCTGATTTGGTGCGTATCCTGGAAGAGCCTAAAAATGCCCTGACCAAGCAATACGCACAGCTGTTCGAGATGGACAATGTGCGGTTGGATTTCACGCGCCAAGCGCTTGAATCGATTGCAGAGCAGGCAATTAAGCGCAAAACCGGCGCACGGGGGCTGCGGGCTGTGATGGAGAATCTGTTGCTTGAGACCATGTTCACCCTGCCCGATACGAAAGAGATCATTGAAGTTATCGTGAATGCTGATGTTGTGGAGGGTAATACCCCGCCGCTCATGGTGTACGCTGACAGCCGCCAACCGGCTTAGGTTCGGCTTCGATTTGCCTTCGGTTGCGTGTCACCTGCTGCTCGTGGGAGATTTGCTGTTAGCTGGTCGGCTGGATTGCAAATCGGTTGGATTGCAAACCGGCTGGTCGGCAAATCGGCTGGTCGGCAAATCGGCTGGTCGGCAGATCGGCTCGTCGGCAGATCGGCTCGTCGGCAGATCGGTTGGATAGAAATGGGCAGCAGTAAGGTGATGCAGATTCGACGGCGTTCTTTGTCGGTAGGCAAGTGGGATGGGGCATAAATGATGGAAACGCCAATCGAGGGCATCGATCCCGATCTTGCAGATTCTCACGATGACGACACCTCGTTGCGATTCGCGGTTACCGATTCTGGGGTTCAGCGTCTTGATGCTTTTATTACCGAATGTTTGCCCTCCCAGTCGCGCAACGCCCTGCAGCGATGGATAAAGGCGGGGCAGGTGCGTGTGCTGTCGCACGCAGTTTTAGGCGATACTTTGGTCGACGACACGCAGGAGGCGGCGGGTCAGGGATTTCGTCTCGCGACCTCGTCTTCGTTTAAGCTCCATCAAGGCGATGTTGCGTCGGTGCGGATGCCTGAGATCGGGTTGAGCACGGCACTCAACCCGATCGCGATGAGTTTGGACATTTACTACGAAGACGATCACCTGTTGATTGTGAATAAGCCGGCGGGGCTGTCGGTGCATCCTACCCCGAAGTCATTATCGCAGGATGCGGCACGGCAGGGTGTTGCGGCAGGGTTTCATTCGCAAGAGCCGACTTTGGTACACGGGTTGTTGGCACACAACCGCCTATCGGGGGTCGGAGGCGAGTTGCGCCCGGGCATTGTTCATCGGCTTGATAAGGACACCACAGGGCTCATGGTGGTGGCAAAAACCGATCTGGCGCATCATCGGCTAGCAGAGATGTTTGCCGCCCGCACGATCACGCGACGTTACCATGCCTTCGTGATTGGTCGCCAACACCAAAATAGGGGAATTTGGGAGTACCCGATTGGACGTGATCCTTCAGATCGCAAGAAGATGGCAGTTGTTGCGAAGGGGGGAAAGGCTTCGCTCACGCATTTTCAGACTTTGGCAGTATGGCAAGGGGTTTGTGCCATGATGGCGTTTCAGTTGCAGACGGGTAGGACGCACCAAATCCGTGTGCACGCGACTCATGCTGGTTTCCCTTTGGTCGGCGACCGGCATTATGGCAAGCAGCGTCGCCATCGGTTATTGGATAGTTTGCTGGATTCGGGGAAAAATCTTGCCCCAGAGCAACAGGAGGCACTGCGCACCTTGCGTCATTTTCCACGTCAGGCACTGCATGCGACGACACTTGGATTTGAACATCCTGTGGATGCGACGCCGTTACTTTTTCATGCACCGTTGCCTGCGGATATGTCCTCACTGGCGAGCCTACTGGAAATCCCCGCCCCTGAAGCGCAACACCCCTGAGGGGCAGCACCCCTGAGGGGC
>JAHZLG010000036.1 GCA_022599995.1 Alphaproteobacteria bacterium
AAAGCAAAAGGAAGAATTCGGGACGGCAGGATTCGAACCTACGACATCCAGTTCCCAAAACTGGCACTCTACCAGGCTGAGCTACGTCCCGAACACGGGCACGATAACAAAGCATCCCCGCGAAATCAATGTTGCCCCCTCCCCCCCCCGGCGGGGGCACGCATCCCCTCTCCCCGGCACCCCCCGCAACCCCGCAACCCCGCCACCATCACTCCCTCACTGCCGAGCATCAAAACGTTGCCCTACCACCATCGCCCGCACCAATCGATCTATCGGCAACAACATAGCTGGGTCACGGCTCGCCATCACTTCTCCTTCGGCGACTACCAAGACGCAAAATGGATACAACACGGCGCCCTGCGCGTCGTCAATGATGACACCCTTCAACCGCAAAAGGGCGTGCCGATGCACCCCCATCACGACATGGAAATAATCACCATCGTCCGACAAGGTGCCGTGTCCCACGTCGATAATCTCGGCAACAAGGGACAAATCACCGCAGGCGAAATCCAAATCATGTCAGCGGGAAGCGGGATAAGACATAGTGAGTATAACCAAGGCGATACCCCGCTCGTCCTCTATCAAATCTGGCTGCTCCCCGAAACGCCGAGCGTCGCCCCCCGATGGGGGCAAGCCCGCCGACCACTCACCGCCGCAACCGAGCACCCCCATAGCGATGCCCCGCTGTTACTGGTGTCGGGATGCCATGAAGACCACGATCAACCAACGACCGAGGCACCCGCCACAACAACCCATGCGGCCTCGTCCTCCCACCCCCGCGACAGCAAGGGGGGCAATTTTCCGCTCTACATTCACCAGCAAAGCCGCATCTGGCAGTGTGCCAACCCTCAGTCAGTGCCGAAAAGAATCAGCTGGAAGCCGTCCCTGCCCTATACATATGGCCTGCTGAGCAACGGAGCGGCAACGATGGAACAGCAACCCGCTGCCGCCACGCAGTGCACTCTAGAGGAAGGCGATGCCTTCTACGGCAAGGGGCTCGGAGAAGACCCTCTTACCCTTGACCTTGCGCCCAATACCACCCTATTCGTTATTGAAACGGTCTGATTTGGTGTTGCGACGTACGCATCGGATGCCTCTTCTCGTCTCCGATGAGTACGCCTCCCTGCCTCGCCCCTATTGATGCCCAAAAACGCCCTGGAAGCCCTAGAGACGTGAGACAAACAATGGATGGTGATAATGCCCTGTTGCGCGCGCAAAAGCGTCTGCGGTGGCGCTGCTCGAGACGAGGGACACGGGAAATGTGCCTCTTGATGGAGACATGGCTCGACCGCATGATGAACATGAACCGCCTCGACGAGCTCGCCACTATCCAGCACCTAGAGACCGTGCTGGCCATCTCTGATCCCGAGCTGATCGATCTGGCATCGCGCATGCCTGAAATCACCGACCAAAACCCGTCGCAACAAACACTGGACGCAACACGCCTCATGGCAATGAGGTTGCTGTACCCCACGACGGAGGTGTCACCCGGCAACCTGCACGAGGAAGTCATGCGTCTGCTTGCGGAATTCTGCTATCACTATAATGCCTATGGACGGAACAATGCCTGATACCCCCCCGAACACTGCCACAACCATTGCCGAGCAACGCCCTGCATATAATCCGCACGTGATGATCCCCGCCGCGACGCTCTATCAACAGATCGAGCCGGCAGACGGCAGCAAAGCCGAACATGCGCCCCGTGTGCCGATTGTGCTCGATGCGCGATGGAATTTTGGCTCGGAGCGACCAGCGTTCACGGCGTCTCGGCTTCCGCAAGCCCGTTACTTTGACATCGAACAAGTCTGCGACCAGCAGTCAGCACTTCCGCATATGGTGGCACCCGATTTTCACGCACACAAACGGCGGCTTGGGATTGCGTCCCATGACACCGTGGTGGTGTATGATTCGCCGGGGGTGTTCTCCGCGGCGCGCGCGTGGTGGGACCTCGCCAGCCACGGGCACGATGTGCAACGGTTATTTTTGCTCGAAGGCGGGTTCAATAACTGGGAATATCGCAAAGAGACAACAACCCCACACGCGGATGTGCCCCTAAGCCCTGCCGAGACCTCTGCGCCAAATCCGCTGATCGGGGGGTGGGTCGACCGTGTGCACGTGCGCAAATCGCTCGGCACCGCGGTGATCATCGACGCCCGCCCCGAGGCAAGGTTTCATGGCACTATTGACGAACCACGCCCCGGACTGCGCAAAGGGCATATTCCTACGGCCATAAACCTACCCTTCACACGACTGCTATCGGCGAACAATGCGGCGATCCTGCCCAAGGAAGACCTGCTCGCCGTCTGTCTTGCGGCATCGATCGACCCGCATGCCCTCGCCGCGCAGGGCGACGAAGCCCCCGAGATCATCGTCTACTGCGGGTCGGGGATTACGGCTTGCATTGTGACGGTTGCCTTACATCAATTCGGTGTCCGGTCAGCGGTCTATGATGGCTCGTGGAGCGAATGGGGCATGGATGGCAAAAATGCCGAGGCCATTGCCTAATCCGCCTGCCTAACCCGCCCTCGTATGCCCGCCCCTCCCACCCCTCCCACCCCTCCCACCCCTCCCGCCCCTTGCCCTATCTGCTGCGTGTCCTGTTTCCTACCCGTGTCTTGGCTGGGCATGGCTGGTAGACGGCCGGCGCGCTGATCGATGCCATTTGTCCTGTTGGGTCATGCGGCTTTTCCTTGATTGCTTGCGATGATGACTGTGCCCCTCCCTCCTCCCCCCCCATCACCTCCGTTTCCGCGACCGCCCGGCTTCTCTCCGTGCTTCTCTTCTGGGCCGTGTCGCAAACCCCCGACTTGGGATTGGGACAAGCTGCAACAGCGGGCATGCCTCGGCAGGTCACATCGCAACAAGCAAGGCAAGCAACAGCTCGGAGAGGTCATCGCCGCGTCGCGGGAATTGCTCGGCATTCCCGCTGACTACAAGCTGGCTATCGTTCCGGGCTCCGATACAGGGGCGATGGAAATTGCCCTTTGGAACCTGCTCGGAACACGCGGGGTTGATATGCTTGCGTGGGAATCGTTTGGCAATGACTGGCTTTATGATGCCACGGCAGTGTTGCCTCTTGATGATGTGCAGGCACACACCGCCCCATACGGACGCCTTCCCGACCTGTCAGCGGTTGATCCGCGCCGGGATACGGTGTTCACGTGGAATGGCACCACAAGTGGAACGTGCGTCCCCTCGGGGGGTTGGCTGGGGACACGCGATACAACCGATGGGCTTGTCATTTGTGATGCGACCTCGGCGGTCTTTGCGGTCGACCTACCGTGGCACCAGCTGGATGTCGTCACGTGGTCGTGGCAGAAGGTCATGGGCGGAGAAGCTGCCCATGGGATGCTTGCCCTGTCGCCAAAGGCCATCGCTCGCCTCGAACAGAGACAACCCCCGTGGCCAATTCCCAAACTGTTTCGCCTGCACGCGAAGGGGGCAGTCGATGCGAGCTTGTTCGAAGGCAGCACCCGCAACACCCCGTCGATGCTGTGTGTCGCCGATGCCCTCGTTTGCCTGGATTGGATTCGAGACATCGGCGGCCTGCCTGCCATGCTCGAGCGCACACAACAGAATTTTCAGATTGTCGCACGCTGGGTGCACCAAACAGACTGGGTCGACTTTCTGGCGGCTGACCCTGCGACCCGCTCGACCACATCGATTTGCTTGACCGTCTCCTTGCCCTCCGCCGCACTGAGGCGACTGCTGATCTGGCTAGAAGATCAGGCAATCGGCTATGACATGGGGGCTTATCGCTCGGCCCCACCAGGGTTGCGTATCTGGGGTGGAGGAGCAGTCGAAGCCGATGACATTCAATATTTGCTCGACAGTATTGACCATTGGTGTCGCTCGGCATGACCGGCCATGATGTCGATTAGGTCGACCGGTTCCGGTTGATGCCGCTTCAGTCTCGAATCGGCGAATCGGGAATAGCGGCAGAACGATCAGAAATCAGGCACAAAACAATTCACCAGCCATCGTTGCAAAGTCGTCCAGGTGGCGATGGGGACATGAATACCGTGATGCACAATGTCACTGGGGTGTTCGTAGGGTGTGAGGACAAGCCCAAACGGCTCGATGAGTTCGAGAAAGGCATCGCAGCAGGTATCGGGGAGTGTTGCCTCGTCAATAGACGCGTGCATCTGTGCCGCCTCAACCCGTCCAGCCCACTGCATGCCGAATGCAAGGCATGCCGCATCGCTTGCGGTTGTTGTTGCTTCGGAGGGGGCAAGGGAGGAATCATCGAAGCCCTCGGGCGCGTCGGTACCTTCGCCATTATAGCCTAGCCCCTCGGCCAGCACCTGCATCACCAAATCGAGCCCATCGATGCGGCGGGCGCAAAGCACCTGCACGGTGATGGCAAGCCACCTTGCTTCGTACGGGGTGAAGCCCGCATGGATGCCGATCTTCTCGAGGGCAAAGGCAAGCTCGGACACACTCGCTTCGATGGTTGTGTCCTTGGCTAAGGGGTGTCCGGACATATAGATTGGATAATCCTATCTGGAGGGGATGCAGCCACCACGAAGGCCGTGTGGTGCGTGGGGATGGTTAGGGGCGAATCTTTGCCATGACCGCCTCGTGGGCCAAACGCTCGTCATCACGCAAGGTTGCGTACTGCGGCGTCCGTCCCGCGTAGCCGGCCGAATCGCCGTTGTGGGTGTTCTCGTGGAGATTCAACGCGGTATCGGTAACCGGGTGTTGTGCCGTCATCTCACCGAGCAGGCTAACTTGGGCGGTGTACCCCTGCAGAATTTGATAGACCTGAACCAGTAATTCTGCATCGAGCAAGGCGCCATGTCCTTGGGCGACGCGCTGTTCCAGACTGATACCAAAGCGATCACACAGAGCATCCAAACGGGCACTCTGATTGGGGTATTTGCGGCGAGCAAGGGCGACTGTATCAATAATCTGATTGCCCTCAAATGGCACGTGTCCTGTGGCTTGCCGATACTCGCTGCGCAGGAATCCCACGTCGAATTCGGCATTGTGTGCCACTATTGGCGCGTCGCCCAGGAATTCTGTTAGCTCTGCGGCGATCTCTTGGAATGGAGGGGCGTGTAGCACATC
>JAHZLG010000037.1 GCA_022599995.1 Alphaproteobacteria bacterium
TGCCTGTGGTTGTCTGATGCTGCCTGTGGTTGTCTGATGCTGCCTGTGGTTGTCTGATGCTGCCTGTGGTTGTCTGACTGCTTGACTGTGGTTGTCTGATACTGCCTGTGGTTGTCTGATACTGCCTGTGGTTGTCTGATACTGCCTGTGGTGGCGCGGTGCCTTGCGTTACCTAACGTGGCGCGGTGCCTTGTGCGCTGCCTGTGGTGGCGCGGTTCCCCTGTCCTCCTGCCCCTCCCCTCCTCCTCCCTGCATAACCCGTGACGACCAACACGATGCAACGCATTCAACCATGACCGGGATGACGCCCGAAAATGTCACCGCACTGCTGGCGTGTATGACGGAGAATTATCAGCACTTTGATGCCATCCAGTCGCTCGGTGCCCCCCAGCTCGAGGTGCAGAACAAGGCGGATTTTTCCCCCGTGTCTGCCCTCGACAAAATGGTCGAGCGCGCAATACGCAAACACCTGAGCCAACACTTCCCTCGCGACGGGGTCTTCGGCGAAGAGTATGCCGACAAGCACGGAGACTCACCCTATGCGTGGGTCATCGATCCGGTCGATGGCACGCGATCGCTTATCTCGGGCAGTCCGCTGTATGGATGCCTGATCGGACGCTGCCAGCATCAAATCCCCGTTTGGGGCATGGCCGGGTTTCCCGCCCTCGGGACAACGTGGTGGAACGATCCAAACGATGCCACCTTGCTCTACGAACAAACCCCCAAGGGCACGGTGCACAGCCACCCCCAACAACCGCTATCGGACAACGGAACCCTCGCCCGTCAGCCCGCAAATGACCTTGCCCCCACCGCCGCAAAAGAGGAGAATATCGCCGAGTCGCTGTTGAATCACGGCAAAGTGTTCGTGCTTGAAGCCGAGATATTCGTGCAGGAATACCCCGACTTGCTCCAGCGACTCCACGAGCAATATCGACACCTTCGATTCGACCACGACTGCTATAGCTATATTCGACTGATCAAACGACAAATCGATGGCATCATAGAGTGCGACCTCAAACCCTACGATATTTTGCCGCTCGTCCCGCTCCTCATCGCAGCGGGCTGCACGATCACGGATTGGCAGGGCAACCCCCTGCGCTTCGATAACGCCCACGTCAACAAACCCATCGCGATTGTCGCTAGCCATCGGGATGCCGTGCATGCCCGCCTTATCGACTCGCTACAGACATAGCTAATCCGATGGATTGGTGCACTGATGTGCCCGCCCCTTCGCTTCAAAGACCGCCCTATGACCCTGCCCCCCCGCGACGACTGGGACACCTATTTCGTGCGCATGCTGTACTGCATCGTCGCACGAAGCATCGACCCGCGGACAAATACCGCCGCGCTGATCGTAAGTCCCGACCACTCCGTTCTTGCCACGGGATACAACGCCCTGCCCCGCGGCCTGGATGAAAAAATCGTAGCCCGCCTTCAGCAGCCTGCCAAAAAAGACTACATTGAGCACGCCGAAAGAAATGCCATCTACGAAGCCGCTCGACGCGGGCAAGCCCTTCAGGGTGCCTTCATGTACACCATGTTTCTCCCCTGCACCGCCTGCATGCGTGCCATCATCCAGTGCGGCATTCGGCGACTAACAATTCACGCCAACCATATCGGCAACAAAGACTACGCGACCACGCCACGCCACGCAGCAACCCTCGAGATGATGCGCGAGGTGGGCATCGAGCTCCACGAGTGGCACGGCACAATAACCCTGCCTCAAATTCGCTACGATGACGCCGTCGAGGATGGCACTGGTCGCGTGATTCTCCCCACGAGTGACCGCCCATCGTAGGTTTCACCAAGCTAGCTAGCTGGCATCTTCGCAAACCTGTACCGGCTTAAACCCCAGAACCCCGCGCAGCACCCCACAGCCCCGCACAGCCCCGCACAGCCCCTGCCGCAAAAGCAAGCAATGTCCCAAACAGTCCTGATAACCGGCTCAACGAGCGGAATCGGATACGGCCTCGCCCGCCATTTCGCCGAGCAACAATTCAACGTTGCCGTGCACGGATTGGCCGACCCCGCAACCATGCAAGAGATCACCGCCACCTTGCACGCAGCAGGGGCAAACAAGGTGATCACCCACGACCACGACCTTGCCGACCCCACGGCCTGCAAGCAAATCGTGCACGACACGCTCAGCAGTTTCGGGCGTCTGGACGTCTTGATCAACAATGCCGGTTTTCAACACGTCGCCCCGGTCGAAGAATTTGCCCTTGAGACATGGCTCAAGATGCAAGCAGTGATGGTGACCGCCCCGTTCGTCGCCATCAAAGAAACCGTCCCCGCGATGAAACAACAGGGCTTCGGGCGCATCATCAATATCTGCTCGGCGCATGGACTGGTGGCGTCTCCTTACAAAGTAGGGTACGTTACCGCGAAACACGCCATCGTCGGGATGACGAAAACAGTGGCCCTCGAACTTGCCCGCGACAACATCACTGTGAACGCTATCTGCCCCGGCTATGTGCGAACCCCGCTTGTCGATGCCCAAATCCCCGCGACTGCAAAAGCACGCAACATATCCGAGCAAGATGTGATCGAGACCGTCATCCTGAAAGCACAGCCAACGCAGTCTTTCGTCCAGATTAACGAGATAGCCCGGATCGCCTCGATGCTCTGTGACCCCGCCATGGTGTCCACAACGGGAAGCGTTTTTTCCGTTGATGGAGGGTGGACGGCACAGTAGACTATCACCGGCCACTATTGCTTGGCGGGAGAGAGGGAGGTGAACGAGCTGCAAATCAATGCAGCCAAACCCGGTTGAGGAACACCAAGCCGACAAAACAAGAACAAGAACAAGAA
>JAHZLG010000038.1 GCA_022599995.1 Alphaproteobacteria bacterium
GCTATGACGATAAAGAACTGGATCACGACCATAATCAGGGTTAACCATGCGACGGCCTTGCCAATGCGTGAGTTGATCAGGCTAAGCAGAGGGATAACGGTAGGCATGCGATCTTCTCCGGTGCGATAGGGTCAGCGGGGCGATTTAAGGTCAGCGGGGCGGTGATGAAGGAGGTCAAGCAGGGGTGAAGTGGCCAACGGATAGGGGAGCTGCCGGGCGAGGCGCACGGGCAAAAGAATGAGGCTCTTGCTGTTTGCCACGGTTTCGAGGGGGAATCGCAATATGTGGATGCGATGAATTTCCTGATGAGCAAGCGGAGACGCAAAGTGGACACACATGAGATGTCTCAAGGTGCCACGGGGTGTCTCGGGGGGATGGGGCAACGCGAGGGGGAAAATTGCATTGTAGGTGCGTGCGGACTGCCCTTAGTTTCGGAGGGAGCCTCACGGTGACCATAACGAGCCCCTGCGACCATAAGGGATTCTTGTTTGGCAAACAAGGGAGATAGCCTTCTCTACACCTCAGCGCACCTCAACGCACCGCAGCAGCACTTTAGCAACGCTTCAGCCATGTCCTGCGGCACGCCAGAACAGTCGGGTGACATTTGGTTGTTGGTTTACGTTGCCTTGCGGCATTGCTTTTCTCCCTTGCATTCTTCGTGGGGGCAAGCAGCAGTGGGCAAGGAGAATTGATTAAGCAGAAGTGCGCAAGCCCACCTCTGCTCGACCTAGATAAATGACACGAGGGCATTGAGACTTTGCATTGATGCTTACTGGTAGAGACTTGAGTGTCAATTGTTCCAATGTTCCAATGTTCCAATGTTCCAAGGCACTAGGGCAGGTGCTGCTAGGGGGGTTCACGATTGGGGAACTCCGAGTAGGGCAATGTGAATGACGTTTTCTGTGGCAGTTGCCTAGTGGTTGTTGGTTGTGGGCGAGCAACAGAGGCAGTGACGTGCTTCACCACCGGGAAAGCTGGGGCTCTTATCCCGATGTTTGCCGTGGGGGAGAGGCTTGATTACTCGGTGCTGTTCAATGCTGACAGCACTTTTGCACGGCAGTTGTTTTGCGCCTTCTAGGAAGGGGGACCGCACGCGCACGCGCCGATGGGTTCTGCTAAAAACATTGCCACCTCGGCCGCTAAGGTTGAAATACCGCCATGTGCTCCTTAGAATCATAGCCATGCCAACCTTGCTTTTGTCCCTCCCGCACTTCTTGCACCGCTTGTGGCAATTGTCGCATCGTCCGGCTTGTGTGGGCATGCTGTTCCTTGTGGTCGCGTGCGCGGGAATGGAGGAAGAGGTGCCGCTCCTCCCCCTTGATGAAGCGTTCACTGAAGCCCAGCAGTTGCTCGATAACAAGCAGTGGGAATTCGCCGCGGAGAAATTCCGCGACATCGAAGCCAACTATCCCTATTCGGGATTGGCGGCAACGGCACAGCTTCTGCAGTCCTATGCATGGTATCAAGCGGGAGATTTGGGGCTCACCGAGGTTGCGCTCTCCTTGTTCCGCACCCGCTATCCAAGCCATCCCGATAACGATTGGGTGCTCTACATGCAGGGCTTGCTCGCCTTCGAGCAAATTTCGCCCCCTAATCGCGAGCAAGAACAAAGCACGGTGGCACGCCGCTATTTTGTTGCCCTTGTTCGTGACTATCCCCAGTCGCAATTTGCCTCCGACGCCCGCCTGAAGATAACACTGATTGACAATTTCCATGCAGGACACCAAATGGAGATCGGACGGCTCTACCAGCGATTGAACGCCCATATCGCGGCGGTGTCGCGGTTCGTGTTGACTATCCAGACCTTCGACAACACCCAGCAAAGCCCCGAAGCACTGTACCGCCTGTCAGAAAGCTACCGTGCCCTTGGCCTGCAGGGCGAGGCAAATTACGTCCTGTTGTTGCTGAATCGCCACTATCCCGAATCAGGGTGGTATGCTCTTGCTTTTGAGAGGTGGGGGGCACCTGATACTTCCTCGTTGCTTTCGTACCAAGCGGGGAAGGCCGAGGACGTGTTCGGGGTACTGATGAATGATGATGTCTACTGAAGCTGATCACGCCTTTCTCTTTGGTTCTCCCGCCGCCACGTCCGACTGCCTCGTCCCGCCGCCTTGTCCGGCTGACTTCCCCCGCTGATCGTTCTGCTTTTCTTGTTCTGGTTGCCCGACGCAATTCTCCCTTCACTAGGATTATCGGTGTGAAACAAACCCCGCCTTCCCCAGCCAATCCGTTATTATCTCTTGGGCGCAGTCTTCTGCCGCGGTCTCCCGCGCGGAGTCTTCTCCCGCAGTCGCCCGTGCACAGTCGTCTGTCGCGAAGGTCACTGCTCAAGGGCATCGCCCATCGTGCCCCGCCGCTTGCCCTCGGGATGGCCCTTGGCGGGATGGTCACCCCGCGGGCGTTGGGTGTCGCTTCGGCCTATGCCCAGTCGACAACACAAGAGGATGGCCCCGCGTGGCGGGTGCGGGAATCCGATTTGCAGATGGGTAATCGCCAGTCCCCGGTGCACGTGATCGAGTTCGCCTCGCTCACCTGCCCGCATTGCGCCAGCTTTCACAAGGATGTTCTCCCGACGATCAAGGAGAAATACATCGACACCAACAAAATCGCCTATGCCTTTCGCAGCTTCCCGCTTGACCGTGTTGCCCTTCAAGCCGAGGTGTTGGTGGCATGTGCCGATCCCAAAGTCAGGCTCACCTTCTATGAGTTGTTGCTAGCACAGCAAGGGATTTGGGTGGTCGATCCGAATGTGAATTTGCCGCGAATGGCGCAGTTGGTGAATCTCACCACCGAAGACTTGGAGGCATGCTTTGCCGATCAGGCGTTGCTTGATGGCATTATCCGTGAACGACAAGAGGGGGTGAATGTGTTCAAGGTTGCTTCGACGCCCTCGATCTATGTGAATGGCGCATTGGCGAAGGCGACTGTGGCGGGCGTCTCGGATGCCATTGATGACGCACTGGCATAGGCACAGATTGCAGTGACAGTCTCGTATCACTATGTCCGGAATCCTGATGCTATCTACCGCGAGTCATTCGCGCAGGTCGAGCAAGCTTTAGCACCTTATGCCGCCCTCATTGAGGGCATGCCCCCTGTGATTCGATCGGTTGCGCGCCGGCTGGTGCACACGACGGGCGATCCTTCGGTGGTTGAGACTCTTACCTACGGCGGCGAATTGGGCATTGGTCGTGCCATGGAATTGCTGCATCGCGACTGCCTGTTATTTTGCGATGTGCGGATGGTTGTGGCGGGGTTGCAAGGCGTGATTGTGCCGCAGGAACGCCTGATTTGCACCCTCCCTTCTGGGGGCGGGTTTTCTCATCTGCGTGCGGGGGAGGAGACCAGGATAACGCGTTCGGCACGGGGTGTAGCGGCTTGGCCCACGGCGTCAGTGCCCAGGACATCAGTGTCCACGGCGTTAGCGTCATTGGCGGGGCTGCAGGATGCGATTGTGGTGATTGGCAATGCGCCAACCGCCCTTTATGCCCTGCTTGAGGGGCTTGAGGCAGGGTGGAGCCCCCCCGCCCTGGTCATTGGAATGCCGGTCGGGTTCGTCGGATCGGCGGAGTCCAAACAAGCACTGATAGAGATGGGGCAGAAAACCCAATTGCCCTATATCACGCTGCAAGGAACCCGCGGCGGGGCGGCACTGGCTGTGGCGACCACCATTGCCCTATGGCGCGCCGGGCGGGACGGGCAAGCAGGGCAGGGCGAGCCAGCAGGGCAAGCAGAGCAAGCAACCCACGAGAAGAGATAGCCACCCTCTATCTTGATTATGCGTGAGGGTCTTGATACAGTCCCCGCGTTCTGTGCGGGTGTGGCGGAACTGGTAGACGCGCTGGTTTTAGGTACCAGTGGGGTATCCCGTGGGGGTTCGAGTCCCTCCACCCGCATTTTCTTTCTCTTCCTCTATCCCCGAATTCCAAGGACGCCAAGGGCTTATGTCTGACTCCCTTACCATCACCGAGACGAAAACAGATGGGCTCGATCGCCAATTCACGGTCGAATACCCCGTTGCGTACAAACAACAGCGCTTTCAATCCATCCTCATGAAGGAGGCAAAGAAGGCCGACATCAAGGGATTCCGCAAGGGCAAGGTGCCCCCCAGGATGATCGAGCAGCGCTATGGCGATGCCCTGAAAGACTTAGTGCAAGAGGAATTGCTCGACGAAGTCATGCAAGCACTGAGGCAAGACCATGCCGTAACGCCCATTTCGCCGCCTTCGGTTGATCGGCAAACAACCGACAGTGCTGAGACCCTTGTTGTTGATATTGTGGTCGCCCCTGCCAACACCGACCAGTACCTTGAGGGCATGGCCTTCACGCGCTACACCATCGTGCCCACCGATGAGGACATTGATGCCGAGCTGACCAAAATGGCATCCTACCTCGGGGAAGAGAGCCCGGTGACCGAAGAGGGGGCAGTCGTTGCCTTGGGCGACGTGGTGAATGTCAAGACCTCGGCGACCTACTTGGGTGCCGATGACTTGGATGCGGACGACGCGAACAAGGACAAGGACTCCGCAACCAAAGACGAAGAGGAAGCAGATGCCCCTCGCGACCATGCCCCGGGGATGCTCCGCGCGATGAGTCGCGATGATTGGCGGATTCACACGGGCAACAATCAATTGCTTGCCGCGGCCTTCGAAGAGTCGCTGGTCGGCAAGCAGATCGGCACGACTGAGACGATCACCCTCGCGGATTTCTCGGATGAACGCCTCCCCGATTACTGGAAGGAGGCCAAACCCATGCAGGTAGTCATTGAGATCATCGGGCACTCGACCTTTGCCCCAGCGGCACTCGATGATGCCCTTGCCGCACGGCTTGGGCAGCCCGACTTTGATGGGCTCAAGGCTGTGATCACCCAGTCGATAACCGCGGAGAAGAACAAGGCTTCCTCGCAGTTCTATCGCCAGCAAGTGCTCGATGCGGTGATCGCCCGTGCGGATTTTGCGCCGCCTGAACGCGCGGTGCAAGCCGAATTTATGTCTATCTGGCACGATGTCTCCCACGCCCGCGACGAGGGCAAGCTCGACCCCGAGGATGCCAACAAAGACGAGCAAGCCCTTCAGGATCAGTATAAGGCGATTGCCCTGCGGCGCGTGGTCAGCTCCTATGCCTTGTTTGCCATTGCCGAAAAGCACCTCTCTGTACCGACCCGCGAGGAAATCGAGAC
>JAHZLG010000039.1 GCA_022599995.1 Alphaproteobacteria bacterium
CCTCAATCCCCCTGTGATCACCTCAATCCCCCTGTGATCACCTCAATCCCCCTGTGATCACCTCAATCCCCCTGTGATCACCTCAATCCCCCTGTGATCACCTCAATCCCCCCGTGCCCATTGGTGTCCCCGGTGTCCCCCGCCTAGTCGGCTGTGGGTAACCCCGTAAGCACCATCAGCACGCGTTTCTCTGCACTTTCGGGACGGCTTGCCCAGTCGATTGCAACTGATGCCGCGGTTGCCGAATGATGCTCGAGAATGATGCCCTCTTCTTTTGCCATGTGCGCTATCGTCGCCTCAATCGCATCGGGCGACGTCTGGCACGAGTCGCCAAATGAGCCCAGTGTCGCGAGGGCGGCTTCGGCTGCCACGGCTTCCATTGCCTCCTTCTCGGCATTCCCCAGCGCCGCAATAAGCCCGATATGCGGGGCATCGTGTTCAAGCCGATCTTTGCACGCGATCAGCAGGTTGCGGTCGTCGGCATTGATGACGAGCATGTCCAGTGCAGCTTGGCTATCGAAGAGAATTTCGTCGACAATCGTGTTCGCGAGGGCAACCGGGGCATTGTCATTGGTGCGCTCTTGAAGCATCAGGGCATCGGGGAGCACCCCGAACAATGCCCGTGCTTTGCTGTCTGCCCCGTCGAATCCCTGATCTTTCGGGGTTGTCAGGACAGAGGCACCGAGCAATTTCAACCGCTCGAGCAGATGCGGCGCGACGTCATCAGGCAGAATCAGGATCGCACGATAGCCATGAACCGCGCAGAAGGTCGCAATGGCAAGGCCGAGGGGGTAGTCCACGGGCTCGATGATCGTGCTCTGCCCGGGTCGGATTTCTTTCCTTGTGTGCAATGTCCCCAGCAGGTGATTCACGATGCGCGTTTTGTGGTTACCCGTGGGTTGGACATACTCCATTTTGGCGTATATCTGCGCGTGGGCATCGATTGCTTTCTCGAGTCTTTGCAACCGAATAACGGGAGTCGCGGTGCTCGCCGCCAGTACGGAGGGATAGACTCCCCCGACGCCACGCTTTCTGCGTGCTTTTCGCAATTCTTTTCGCGCTCGGGACTTTTCCATCAGCATCGTGCGGCTCTGTTTCTTTGTGTGGTCTGTCGTCTGTAGACTGACTCACCGTAACACATCAGTCGATTCGATGCAAATTGTAGACGACATAAACGCCAACACAGGCAAGGAACAATCCAAACCACGTGAGGGTATATTGCAAGTGGTTGTTGCGCAGTGAAATCCTGTGTTGCCCGCCGCGCGGTGTGGCAAAGCGGGGGTCTTTGTCGGCGCTCACCGTGTAGGGGAGCAGGTCTAACCCCGTTTGTTGCCGAAGCGCGGGGATGTCTTCGACGAACCACAGGTTTTCCTCTGGGGAATCTTTGGGGGTAAACAGGTTGCGTTGTCGTGGGAACACCATAACGCCGGTGACTGTTTGGCGTCCGGTCACTTGGGCATTTAGCCGCGTGGTGGGGTCTTGTTCTTCGAAGGGGACATAGCCTCGGTTCACGAGCAAGGTTTGCCCTTGGTCGGTCGTGAGGGGGGTAAGCACTTGCAACCCGGGCTCAGAATTCACGGCGCGACGCACAAGGAAGACCTCCTTGTCGTGGTCAAACACGCCGGTCAAGGTAATGCGCTGGAAATTGTGCGTGTCAATGGTGGGACCCACAGGAAGCACTTCCAGCGGGACTGCATTCGCCCGCTGGTCAATGGCATCGATCAGGTTTTCCTTCCACTCCAGCCGTTGGAATTGCCATGCGCACAGCACCAACAGGGTGATTGCCATCACGATGGTCATCACGGTCGGGGTCACGTGGACAGGCCCCCATTGATAACGTTGTCCGAATAGGATCATCGTGGGGTCTCACTTTGGGATAGGATGGTGTTAGCGACTATCGTGTGGGTCAAAGTCGTCATAGGGCTGATTCTCTGCCGACAATCGATGGCGGTAATTCAGTCGGATTGTTGCCATGGTGGCGATCCGCAACAGAATAGGGGTGCTTGCAAGAACGACTGTCATCGTCGCGACAATCCCCAGCCACATAGGCACGCCGAGGGCAAAGATCAAAAACAAGGCGGCCGCGGTGGCAACAATGCAGAGGAAGAACATCACAAAGAAGATGGCCGCGTCGCCGACATCATTCCATTGGTAGCCGCAATGGCCGCATTTCTCTTCGCGTTTCATTGCTCCGGCAAAAACATGGCCTTTGCCACAATGCGGGCAGGCGTCATCAGGAAACATCAGGAATCTGGCGCACGGGGGTGCTCTTTCAGGGCGTGGCTTCGGCTGTAATGGCAGGCAGGTGGGCTGGTCTTATGCGCCCCACCAATAGATGCCGCAAAACAGGAACAACCACACGACATCAACAAAGTGCCAGTACCATGCGGCGGCTTCGAAGCCGAAGTGGTGGGTTGGGGTAAAGTCGCCTTTGCGTCCGCGGAACCAACACACGAGCAAGAATATCGTCCCCACGAAGACGTGGAAGCCGTGAAATCCGGTGGCGATATAGAAGGTAGAGCCGTAGATACCATCGGTAATCGCGAATTCCGCGTGGGCATATTCGTAGATTTGGAACCCCGAAAAGGCGATGCCGAG
>JAHZLG010000040.1 GCA_022599995.1 Alphaproteobacteria bacterium
CCCACCCCTTCGATTCATACAGGGGGCGCGTGAAACGATGCGACGCCGCATTCTTGGCATAGCACAGGACGTACTCGCCGTTTTTCACGATCGTCCCCCGCTTTGCCGCCGCGACCTTCATGCCCTGCGTGGTCGACATTTGCACCTTCAGCGTTGCTAGGTGGTTCTCGGCGCCATAGAGCTCGTCCATCAGGTGGCGCAGGTTGTGCGCCTCGTGGTCATCGATGCAGACCATCACCAAACCATCGTCGCGCAAGAATTGGCGCGCGATCTTCAGCCTCGGATACATCATGCTCAGCCACGCCGAATGATAACGGGCGGCGGCCTGCTCATTCTCGTTGCGCTCGTTGCGCTCGTTGTGCTCGTTGTGCTCGGCAAGATCAGCAGGATCGGCAGGAACGCTGCCGGGCTGCGACGAGGGCGCCATGGCGTCGGTTGTCTGTTTTCTCTGGCGGGAACCCTGCCGCGGTTGGGTGAAATTGTCGTTGTAGACAAAGCCGTTGCCGGTGTTGTACGGCGGATCAATCAAAATGAGTTTCACCTTGCCACGATAGCTGTTGTGCATGATCCGCAGGGCGGTGAGATTGTCGCCTTCGATAAACAGGTTTTGCGTGCGGTCAAATTCTACGCTCGCGTCGCGCATGGGCTGCAGGGTGTCGGTCGTCAGATCGTTTGCTTTGCTCGCCGCCAATCGCTTGCCCGGCCACTCGAGCTGATAGCGTTCGGGGGGCAACTGAGTCGGTTCTGTGGGCTGTTTGTGTTTGTGTCCCCCTTGCTCTGCCCCCAAGGCACGGAGCAGGCAGGGAACATCAATCACGCCTTGTTCTTTTCCCTCTTCGTCGAACACTGCACGACGACACTCGGGGAACAGCTGCAAAAGCTGGGCACGGCGGCACTGCCCTCCTTCATCGAGAGCGACCGTCGCCGACGCCTCAGGCGAAGCGGACGATGAAGACAATGATGATGAAGAGGGCGACACCAAAGAGGAGGAAGAGGAAGCAACCATCGATAACCTGTACTATCGCACCGCGGGAAAGAATGAAACGAGGCGACCACAGGCAGCCAAGTGGTCACATTTTTGTGAACTGACCGAGTGACCAAGTCGTGCTGGCCGAGGCGACCACCTCACCCCCCAGCAGACCCCCCAGCAGACCCCCAGAAGACCCAAGCGCGGCAACGCCACCCTCGAGTATCACGTGACCGCCAATCACCGTGAAACAGCCAAAAACCTTGTCTATAGACCACTCAGAAGCAAACGAAACCCCTGGCGACACCATGCCCTCGCCCCTCACCGCGCCGCTACGCCCTGCGCCATCCGCCGCCCCTCCCCGCCCCCGCCCAAAACCCCAAAGGCGGCACAACCCACAACCGGGATTTTGCTTTTAACCGCTTTTTTGCGTATGATAAGAGAGGTGCTTGCATGGGTTTTAATAGATAACACCGATGCTCACTGTTTCTTATCCTTTGCTTGGATTGTCTTTACAATGTCTGTTCACAAGCCTTTGCGATCATTTGCGCTGTCATTCCTTCCGCATCGCGCCCTCAAGCGATTGGCTGTTGCCGCCGCGGCTGTTTCTCTTTCGGTTGGCACGCTCCACGCGCAGAATGTCACCGAGACAAGCATCGAGCAGAGACAGTATACCGCCACATGGGATGGAAAAGTAGCCGGTCTCGACCCCTCACAAGACATCGCCCCGATAGAGAATCTCCGCGTGGAAAAGGATACTCTGATCTCCTTGGAATTTCTCCCCTCCTACCCGCGCGCCCTGGCCTATAGTGCCGATGGTGAACAACTGGTTGTCGTGGGCAACCAAGGGTTTGCGGCCCTCTACGACAGCAAAACGGGCGCGGTGATATGGAATATCAGCAAGTTCCGCAACAGTAACTCCCGCGTCTTCACCGGTGCTGCCTTTGCGCCCTCGCATGCCTCCAAAGACGATCAGGCGAATGCCCCCCTTGTCCTGACCAGCAACAACGGGGTCTCCTTCTACGATCTCAAGCGCAAGAAGCGGCTTGGCAGCGCGCCCAATCTGCTTAATATTTATGCGGTGACCTATCATTCCACGCGCACCGAGGTGGCTATGGGGGGCAAAGCTGGAATCATCACGGTAACTGATGGGGCGAGGAAAAAACTCTTCTCTCTCTCCCTCGCTCGGGAAGCAAAGAAACACGTCACAAACCGCGCGATCGATTTTTCCGTCGATCCCATCTATGCCATTGCCCATAACCCCAAAGATGATCGATATTACATTGGAACAAAGTATGGGGTGCATCAGGTCAGCGGTTCAGGTGGCGAGTATCTTGGTTTTGTTGCCACGAGCGCGACGGTGTCATCGCTGGCCGTTACGCCGCAACAGGCGGGTGTCATCGCCGCGACAGTTGATGGGTACATTCTGAAAATTAGCCAAAACGGCAGAACCGATTTGACGACCATCGATGGCAAGATTCCCTTCAGTCTGCATATTGATCGCGCCGGGAAGCAACTTCTTGTCGGATTAGACGAAGGGGAATTGATCCAGTATTCGCTTGGCGCGGACTCGCTCAGCCCCCTCCGGCGGTCCCTTCAGGTTTACCGCGGTGAAGGTGTGGTGAGATCAAGCCTTTTCTCTCCGGCCGGCGGGCGTTTTGCCTTCATCACCGGAGGGGGGGACATATCGCAGAAGGGGAAATCGTGGGGAGAGTTGTCGATTGTCAAATTTGCGTCGCGTGCTGCTCTTACGGGCTACGAGAACATTGGCAGTGCCATTCGAGCCGAATATGCGCGGCTCTACATCGCGGAATTCGGACACGGCCCAGAAAGACCGCCCGAGATACGCAGGGGCAAGTACGAAACCACCAAGCAATTCAGTGCCCGCGTGAAGGACATCGAAACGAATGGGATCGCCCGGCTCTACAGTGCCGCCATCGAGAACAGCCTCAACAACACCCTAGGGACACCTATCGTGATAGAGACGCCCTATGATGCTGATACGGGCACCTATGGCGTCCGGATTGGCAGTGCCAGCGATGGCAGCTATGAGACCGAATTCGTGGCCGACCAAACCATCGCCCCGGTTATCGCCCGTGCCATCGATGCCAACAAAGAAGCCTTCGATGTGCGTGTAACTTTCGACATTACCTTTGTCGGGGCAGAATCGCGCATTAAGGCATCATCGGTGATCCTGTCGCCCCGAGGGGGCTCTGCTGCCGCTGGAAACCGTTTGATTCCTGATCAACTTGCGTTTCGGTCGGGGCAGGTCTTTCTTGGTGATTCTCAGGGCGAATCTGTGGTACGGCTAGACGTGGATTACCTCCAAACCGCGGTGATCGCCGCCCAGGGTTCCGGCCGCACCGACAAGCTGCAAAAGCTCATCGATGCCTACCCCGCGGTCGCCCCCGACCCCAACAAATGGGCCATCGTGGTGGGAATCGAGAAGTACAAATCAGTGCCCAACATAACCTATGCCGAACGCTCCGCTGTCGCCTTCCAGCAGGTTGCCGAGAAGGTGATTGGCGTCCCCGAAAACCAAGTCCTCGTCCTGTTGAACGACGATGCCACCGTCGGGAGCATGAAAGCCCGCATCCAACGCTTTGTGAAAAACCTCGGCAAAGACGACACCCTGTATTTCTACTATAATGGACACGGCATCCCCGATGTTGCGAATGGTGATGCCCCCTACATGGTGGCGCACGATGTCGACGGCGGGTATTTCAGCGAAGAGGAATTCTTCCATCTTGGCAATTTCTATCAGCGGCTCGAAGAGAGTCGGGCTAAACAGGTGATCGTCCTGCTCGATTCCTGCTTCAGTGGCTCAACGGACGCCACGCCCGTGTTGCAGGGCAAAGCCGCCGCATTTCGCCCTCCTGCCACCGTCGCCGTCACCAGCGACAAAATGAGTGTGCTCGTGGCGGGAAAAGGAAATCAGTACTCATCGGCCTATCCCGACAAACAGCACCGCCTGTTTAGCTATTTCGTGCTGGAAGAGTTGCTGACCAATGACGACATCAAGACGGTGGGTGACCTCTTCGACGGTATTAAGGACGATGTCGCCCGCACGGCGGTGACGCTCCCCTCAAGCACCGAGCAAAATCCAACCCTTCAAGGCGCCCGCGACGCGCGCCTGTAAGCCCGCAACGCTGGCCTGTAAGCCAATAATGCCAGCGACACGGAGCATCGTTGCTCCACTGTGGGGACAAGGAGCAGAGGACGCTTTCTGCTGCGCGCAATAGCGTCCTCTTTCATCGCGACTGACTTGCCTAGCTCTTCTGATCGGTTCAATTTCCGAATCGACGTTGGCGCAACTCGGCAAGACAAATGCAATCCGTCAAGGACGCACTGACCAAGCACGGAATGATTATCGCTCGCTTAGCTCGTTGATTACCGCTCGCTTAGCTCAATAATTCTCGCTCGCTTAGCTCGTTGA
>JAHZLG010000041.1 GCA_022599995.1 Alphaproteobacteria bacterium
AGAGCGTCTTTATATGTGCGACTCCAACATGTCCGGGTCTTACTACAATACGCCGAGCGGCGATCTCGCGTTTAACTTTTCGTGGCACCAAGACGATATTTGTGTCAAGAAATCCCCAAAGAAAGGATTGGGATTTCACTTTTATCCCGGCCAGGTGTATTTGCTCTCGCGTGCGTGACGGCAGGCACTGCTTGACGGGCAGCAAAGTGGGGTGAGGGGTGCGTTCCCCCGCCGGGGTGGAGGGGTGGAGGGGTGCGTTCCCCCGCCGGGGTGGGGGGTTAGCCGTGGTAGAGGCGAGAACGCTTGTTGCCATGGATGCTCGGCTCTTCGCTGATCATGCGGCGAAGCAACGATAATTGCTCCATGAAGGCGGCATCGCAACCCAGCACCTCGGTGAAGAGGGCGTGCTCCATGGCGATGCGGTTGTCATCGGCGGCCATGTCGCAAAGGGCGAAAAGATGCTTGTCGGCGTGCGCCTCGAACACCCTCTCCGTGCAGGCGAGTTGGTCGTCGGTCAGGGTGTCGAGCGGGTAGATCGGCACCTCGAGCACCTTGGCACGACTGGTAAGGGCACGCCCCGACTGTTGCCGCCCGGCGCGTAACCATACGCTGCCAAATCCCAAACAGGTGTTGAACCACAGCGCAACGAATTGCGCGTATTTCGGGTCGTGAAGCGGCAGGGTAACAGTGGAACGTCCGCCGTAGGAGCGATCGCGGGTGTAGAAGGCCTGCAATTGCTGTGAACTGGTGTTTGTCTCAATGTTGAAGCTGACATGGCTCGCACCTGCTAACACTATGTTTAGCACCTCGGGTTTGTGATCGCTGCGTAATTCGCCATAGTGCATGGTGTTGGTGCGGATGGTGGTGTGCACCTTGTTGTCGTTGCCCCATAGCATGGTGTGCTGATAAGTCGTGTTTGGTGACTTTGGATAAATGCGAAACACGGCGTCGTTCTTTGCAAGATCGTCTTTTCTATACAGCCTAACCGTTCAGTCGCGAGTTGGCATCTCCGATAAATTTCTTAGTGGCTTGACGTTCATCGATTGCTCAAGCGTGCTAATGATCGGTATGATGCCGAGGTTTTTGATGGCGGTGAATTCGAAATTTGTATTCGTTGCTTTGTGGTGGAGAATGCTGCCAAATGGCGACTTGCCGACCATCAATCGCGTGCCAAGACTTGAATTGTGCTGGAGGCACGCCTCGGCGACCATGCTGGCTTCGACCTCGGAGTCAAAGAAGCGATCGAGGGTGATATAGGTGACCTTGCGGTTGCCCTTGCCGGGGGGTCTTGCGGGCGATCACGGCGACTTCGCGCATAGCAGGATCGGGACTGAGGTTGCCGCGCGTGGTGCTAGGGGAGGTAACGATGACAATGTCTGAAAAATCACCAAAGAGGACTTCGCGGGCTTTGAGCCACGCCGACGCCGACGCCATGGTGAGCGGCAGGATGAAGGCGATGACGCCGCCGTTGCGCACAAGATCGTGGCCGAGCCACAAAAAATCACTGCCCAACCCGGCGTTGCCACCGCGACAACCACCCTCCCCGAGTTTCTCGGTGCGATGCTTGATTTCAGTGCTGGTGGCGGCATCGGTGCCGAATGCTTTAAACCGCGATACGCCTTTGTTGTAGTCCTCAAGTCCTTGCCGCTCGATGCTGTTGGCATTGGTGTAGGGCGGGTTGGCGATCACCAAGTCAAACCCCTTTTGGGGCAAGGCGACGTTGGTCATGTGCTCGGCGCCATCGCCGCGCCACCGCACTGAGGCGGTCTTTGCCAGCAAGGAATCCTCCTTGTCGAGCAGCTCGAGACTGCCCGCCCGCACTGCCCCGCTGGGCTAGCGGCCGAATTTCATGGTGTGGACATTCGTGCGCCCGAAAGCGGTCGCCGGGAAATTGCTCGCCAGATTGGCCAAGGTCAAGTGGGTGGCTTGGGGCAGGACGTCGAAGCCGTAGAACACTTGCTCTAGCATGGCGCGGTGCACGGTTTCGAACGACTATTCAGCCGCGATGAGGCGACGCAACGAAAACGCGCCCCTCTCGTTGGTGAAGAGGGTGTGCCCTATGACGACGCGATTGTCGTTGTCAGTAAGGTTGTTATACTGAAGGCTTGAACTCTTCGGTGATTGCCTGCGCCCGCAATTGCCTTCCAAATAAAAGGAGCCACCCATGTCTCGCCTCGCCACCCTGATCCTTGCCTTTGGGGCAACCTGCCTACTGGCCGTGCCCGCCCTGCCGAAAGACTTTGAAGGCACAAGCGGCCACGATCAGGTTATCGGCACTGGTGGCGATGACAACATTTCTGGCGGTGCAGGCAATGACAAACTCTATGGCAATGGGGGCAATGACAAAATCACTGGCGGTGCTGGCGATGACAAAATATTTGGGGGTGCTAGCAATGCTTTTTTCGACGATAGCGAGGCCTTGGGCGGTGGCGGCGATGACTTACTTTTTGGCGATGCTGGTGATGACCTTCTTGAAGGCGGTGTTGGCGATGACGTGCTTTCCGGCGGTGCTGGCGATGACGAGCTGAATGGTGGTGCTGGCGATGACCTACTCTCCGGCGGTGCTGGCGATGACGTGATTTCTGGCGGCCCCGGAGATGACTCTATCAATGCCAGTGTTGGCAATGACATCGTGGATGGTGGTGTTGGCAACGACATCATGTTCCTCGTTGCAGATTATCAGGGGGGAGAGACTGCCTCGGCGCGCGAAGGATACACAGCCATCACGAACGGAAAATACATCGTCCATTACCGTAGTATCGAGGAGATAGATTTTACCTTCCTTAAGTAAGTCCAAAGGCTCGTTCTGATGGGTGCTGAGACTGCCTCGGGGCTCGTTAGCATCGCTCTGGGGGGTGCTGTGAAAACCCCCGCCCCCTCTCGTTGGTGAAGAGGGCGTGCTTCGTGGCGACGCGGTTGTCGTTGGCAGTAAGGTTGTTATACTGAAGGCTTGAACTCTTCGGTG
>JAHZLG010000042.1 GCA_022599995.1 Alphaproteobacteria bacterium
CCCAACACCGCCCCTTTGTTTTTCGCCCTACTCCCATGCGTAATTTAACTGTCCTTGTCTTTGGTGGCACGGGCTATATCGGCAGGGCTGTTGTGCATCGATTGGCTCGCGCGGGGTGCAGGATAATTGTCGGCACGCGTTATCCTCAGAGCGGCGCGTGGATTCGCCAATATGGGGAGGTCGGACAGGTGACCTTGGTGCCTGCGACCATTTTGAACCACAATTCCTATGTGCCCCTTCTGTCGCAAGTCGACGTGGTGGTCAACCTGACGGGCACATTCGTTGACTCCCGCCGCCAGCCGATGCATCACGTCCATGCGACTGCGGTGGGGCGGCTTGCCCGCCATGCCAAAGCCGCCAATGTGCGACAGATCGTTCATTTTTCGGCGGCAGGGGTACGCCCCGATGCTGCCTCGATGTACGGCCGATCAAAGTACTTTGGCGAGAATGCATTACGCGAATTGTTCCCCACCCCTGTTGTCTTGCGTCCTTCTGTGGTGTTTGGCGCTGGCGATCAGTCATTTTGTCGTTTTGCCAAGATGGCCAAGCGAATGCCGTTTCTCATTGCCCCATTCGACAAGAAGACCTTGCTGTACCCGGTATTTGTGCATGATCTGGCGCAGGCTGCGGTTCATGCGATTGCGCATAATCTCCGTGGCAGTTTCGACCTGATAGGGCCTGAAGAGATGACGCTTTATGCCATGATGGAAAAGACGCTGCAGTGGACAAATCGGCCGCGCCCGATAATCCGCATGACGAAAGAGAGCCTGATGCCCTTTGCCCAGCTGGCGGCGTTGTTGCCTAATCCAACGATTACCCCTGATCAGCTGTTGATGCTTGAGGAGGCCACCTCGCAAACCCCCGGGGGTGACTTCGCCACCTTTGGCATCACGCCCAAATTTCCTGCCGACTTGGTGCCCGAATTCCTGGAGCCCTACCGCGTCGAGTGACCGTGACCGTGTGCGGGTGCCATCCTTCCCCGCCTCACCGCCGCTCATCCAAGCAGTCGCAATCCCGAGAAGCCGCAACCTCAAGCAGGTGCAACGATGGAATTGTACGCACACTGAGTGCTGGGTACGATAACACATCGTTCCTGCGCCAACAAAGATGGTTGCAATCGGAAAATTTTGCCGCGTAGCAACAAACATGATGGTTGCTAGAAGCAAACGGCCTATTTATACTGATCTTATTATGCATAGGATTTTGCTCACCGGAGCTACCGGATTTCTTGGGAAGATGGTGCTGTTCAAATTGTTGCAACGCGACGATGTTGAACGCGTGTATTTGTTTATGCGGCCCAAGGGAGATCAGACTGTCGAAGAGCGATTCGAGCAGTCCATTATCGGTAATTCCATGTTCGAGCCCTTTGCTTCGAGGTTACGCACGGTGTGTCGACCGATCGAGGCGACACAAGAGCTTCCGCTGTGCGGCGTCAGTGAATCCAATTTGTTGCTGTTGCGAAGCTCGGTGACCGGGGTGATCAACTGTGTGGCATCCATTCGGTTCAACCTTGCTATCAACCGTGCCTATGTGAGCAACGTCAAGACCCTGCAAAACTTGCTGGAATTGGCAAAGCAGCTTCCTCTGATGGAGCATTTTGTTCACACGTCCACTGCCTATGTCTTTGCCCGCAAAGACCGTTTTGACCAGCTGATCACGTGTCCGAATGGGTTTGATGTCGATCAGGATGCTTACTTTTCGGGGATTACCGAACAGTCCATCTCGGAAGACCTGCTCGCGCAGTCACACTATCCCAACAGTTATACCTTCACGAAATCGCTCGCCGAGTATGTCATTCGGCAAGAGGAATTGCCATTCGCCTTCTCTGTTGTGCGTCCGAGCATCATCACCTCATCACACCTTGCCCCATACCCGGGCTGGGTCGAAAGCGAAGCAGGGTATTTGGCCTATGTGAAGTCGATCATCGATGGGGGGGTGCCGATGCTTTATCTCAATCGGCATAACCGGCTGAACCTTGTCCCTGTTGATCACGTGGCTGATATTCTTTCGGCGGTCGTAACCGAGCATCGCGCCGACGTCTCCCCGCGCACCTACTATGCCACCGCATCGATTCAGCATACCCCAAGCCTTATCGAAACCCTCTATGTTTTTCGGCATATTTTTCGCACCATTAGCAAAAAGGAGATTCGCCATCTCCCCTTGTATCTTCCCTTTGGCTGGATGTTTTCCTTCTTGCTCTGGCTCAGAGATAAGTTACCGCGCAAGCTGCAAGCAAAACGACTGACATGGCAAGGGAAAAAAACGGATGCCCGCCGACTCCAGCGCATGGGCAGCATCAACGAGCAACTCTATGCCCAGTACCGTCATTTTCTTAATCAACCCTTTCATTTCCACGATAACCTTGCCTACGAATTTGGCGAGACCCATCGCGCTGACCTCTACCATAGCATCGTTATTCGAAAATCGCTAAAAAAAGCAGGGTTGCGCCACGACGGCTATGAGGTCTTTGCCGGCAATGACATGATAACCCGACACGGCGACCTCTTTTTCGCCCTGTCGACCAAAGGGTGGAATGTCGCCAAACGCGTGCTAGGACTCTGGTTTCTCCGCCTTTCGCGCCATGTGTTCACGAAGGTCGAGATCAACATGGAAAACCTGCTCACGGCCCTTGCCACCATGCCGAAAGGGGCGACTGTTGTGTTTGCCCCAACCCACAAAAGCTATTTCGACTTTCTTCTGCTTTACTTTTTGTGCTTCGCCTTCCCGGAGCTGAAAATATACGG
>JAHZLG010000043.1 GCA_022599995.1 Alphaproteobacteria bacterium
ATGAAAAGCCCCATGCGCGACCAGGCTCGAATGCAACGACACCAGTAAGACCGGTTGCTTATCTTAGCCGGTGACAGTGCAAGCTTCATTGACAACGGTGCACTCCGCGGGTGCGCAACCTGTTCACAAAAATTTTATCATCGCAGCCGCGCGCTACAGCACCGAGCAAATAGCCAAAAGGCATCCAAATTAGCCTCGGAATTAATTTTGCTCCTAATAAACTTTCTGTGATGAATCGCAGAGCCAGGAGTAGCCATATTTATGGCAAATTGCTGGTTTTTTTTCTGTGCAACAGGGCTTTAAGCTTGGTATAAAACTGCTGGCGCAAAGCAAAAAACGGCAGCTATCCCTCGTGTGCTGGAGCTTTTTTTCGCAGCAATATCACAGTCATCGTCGGCGCTCTCCTCCCAACACAATTAAGGGGATGAATGACTGCATCGCGCGAGGCTTTTTTTTTCCCGAGCCTTGCTCTATGGTGCCCAATTCGTTACATTGCGTTAATCATTGGCAATGAATATGCATTTGCCTGCTGTTAACGTTGATGACACATTTGTGTTGTCTCGCCTCTCCTAGTGTTTCCTCCTCTTCTGCCTAATTACGATTGATATACAATGAAAAAACAACGTATTTTGTCCACATCGCCTTCTTCTGTTGCAGCAGAATCCTCCGTTTTGGCCGCGCCGTCATCGGGAACTTCGGGAACTGGACGCAAAGGAAACTCTTCCAGGGCAGCCTTGCTGGCACGCCTCGCCGCGCACAAAAAAGAGGGACGAGCTTCCTTTGGATTCTTGTCGTTGATGGCATTGGCGGCTTGCGGCGGCGGCGGCTCCCCAGCTGGCACGGTGGCACCGACGCCGGGAGAACTAGAGGTGACAATTCCTACCCCTCCCCCGGCCACGCTGGTTGAAAATGATGACGGCACAACAAGTGCCACTATTGCTTTTCCTATCACGACTTCCAACGCTGAAGGCAACGCAAATACAACGGTGACTCCATCCGTACAGCAAGGGAGCTCAGATTCGACCGCTGCAGCACCTGATCTTGTTTATGACGAGAGTGCCGGAACACTTACCGCAAAATACCCCGGCGTCTATGTTGTTGAGGTTGTTTCAACCGATGATTCGACAGCTGTTACCGAATCGGTAACGGTGACCGTGGAAGGTGACCTTGTCGCCTTAGATGAGGCAGATCGTCCCGCCCTCACTTTAGAGCAAGCGACAACGGAAACAGGAGAGGCCGTTCAGATTGACCCCTACACCCTGTTCCGCGATGATGCCGCTATTACCATCAAAGGGGTCACTGGTAACTCAGGTGTCACTTGGAACTCCACTACCGGGCAAATCGAGATAGATCAAAGCGCTATCGGTTCGCAGAGTGATGATCCCGTGACAGTTACGGTTACAGCCGAATCAGCTAACGACACCGAAGCAGTCGTTATGATTACGCTGAACAGCGATGACATCGAAGCAATATCACCGACTACCGCCGGGACAGCTCCCGCCGGCGGTGCATTGTCCATTATTGATGCTGCGGCACTGTTTTCTGATGCAGATACTACCCAAACCAAGACTTACAGCATCACGGACAAAGGGGGCTTGGAGGGACTCACTATCGATCCTGTGACGGGGGCAATTACTTTCTTAGACGCGACGACGAGTATCGATCAACTGCCCAATGAAGAGACATCGTACACGATTGTCATTGAAGCATCTGATGGGTTTGGCACCGCCACCGTCACTTATACCCTGACACTGTCAGGGAATGCGTTTCCATTAGGGGACACAAATGCGGCTCTATCGTCGACTTTCACGGGAACTGCCATCGATCTTTCCGCGCTGTTCGTTGATGAGGATTCGTCTGCAACCGGGTTACAAGACGCAGATGGTGAGACCTTCACCCTTTCGGTTGCCGCAGCCACAGGCAACACTCTTACGGTGTCCGATGGAACCTCGATCGGCTATACCTTCAATACCGGGACGAACCAATTCACCCTGATCGGTGATGTGTTTCCGGGGGACTATACCTTCAATGTGCTTGCAGATGACGGCGCAGGCGGAATAACAACGGTAGCCTACGCGCTGACTGTCCCCAACGAGAATCCGGAAGCCGTATCGGCGAGTCCGGCTGCAACTTATCAGCGCAGTGCCATCGATCTTTCTACGCTGTTCGTGGATAAGAATTCAAGTACAAATGGGCTTCAAGATGACGATGGTGACACCTTCACCCTCTCGGTTGCCGCAACTGGAAGTAATGCTCTTTCGGAGTCTGATGGAAGCTCGATCGGCTATACATTCGATGACGGGACGAACGAATTCACCCTGATCGGTGAAGTGGATGCTGATGACTATACCTTTAATGTGATTGCAAATGACGGCAGAGGCGGAGTGACAACGGTAGCCTATACGCTCACCGTTCCCGCCAACACCGATCCGGTAGCCACAAATGCAACAGCGGCTTCGACGGGGACTTCCATTGATCTTGCCGCGCTGTTCACCGATGCGGACAGTGGGGCACCAGGGCTTCAAGACAACGATGGTGATACCTTCACTGTCACGATTACCCCTACCGGAACAAATGCTCTTGATTCGTCCCAATATTCCACCACGGGCACCCAATTCTCACTGAACGCCGGAGTGGCTGCAGACACCTATACTTTTAATGTGATCGCAGATGACGGCAGGCAGGGAAAGACAACGGTAGTCTATACGCTCACCGTTCCCGCGAACAACGCTCCGGGACGCAGTGCCACAGGCGTTGACCAGGCCTCAGGCTTTGATGTTACCTCCCTGTTCTTAGACACCGATCCTTCGAAAATCGGGGTTCAAGATGCG
>JAHZLG010000044.1 GCA_022599995.1 Alphaproteobacteria bacterium
AGCTAGCGTAGGGTTAGGGTCACGAGAGTGTTCGACAAAGAAACGCTCCGTTTATACAAAATGAAACTCAGAAGGAGCCCTTCCCATGCCAGAATCAGTGGCACTATCTTTTGGACAGCGTCAGTCTCTGTCCGCGTTACGCGATATAGCTGACTATCTCAACACCACCCAATCACGACTCAACAGCGGCAGAACAGTCTCTAGAGTCGAAGACAACCCGGTGGTGTACTTCCAATCTCGCCAGTTGACCAACCGTGCCGATACCTTTTCCGAACGAAGAGCAGAGATCGACCAAGCGATCTCCACGGTACAGTCGCAGATCAATGCCCTCGAAACAGTAGATGAGTTACTCTTGCAGCTTCGCGGCATCGCGGTGGCGGCAAGGACGCAAAACACGCAACAGCGCGTTGAGTCGACCGAGTCATTCCTCACCGTGGCC
The DNA here is from genome assembly GCA_022599995.1 of Alphaproteobacteria bacterium. Classification (GTDB taxonomy): domain Bacteria; phylum Pseudomonadota; class Alphaproteobacteria; order CBDBCS01; family JAHZLG01; genus JAHZLG01. The sequence goes on from JAHZLG010000044.1 coordinate 440, forward strand.
CAGCAAATCTCTGATGTGATCTACGATGCATCTTATCAAGGGATAAACCTGCTGAACGACGCTGATTCGAGTCTGCGCGTGCAACTGGCGAATTCGGATTCCAATAACCTCATTGAGGTGCAGGGGGCCAACCTGCTCGCGACCGCGGTGACAGCACCGAGTCAGTTTGGCACCTCCTCTGATCAAGGCGGGTTATTCACAACGGGGTTCCTCTCAGGGAGCTCGCCCGACCTAAGTGCTTTCCTTGTTGTTCCGGGAGTCGGATTTACGAACGACCAGCTGAACAGCCAAGCCGTGGCCTTCTCGAGCTTCACCTTGCTTGATGCCAATGGCGACGGGGTCGATGAGAACATCGATTTTGTCGACTACCTGATCGAAGAGATCGATGGCTCGCGCGAACGGCTGGAAGCCCACGTGACGAATTTCGGCAATTCGATCAACCTGTTTACCATCCGCAAGGATTTTTCACAGGATTACGAGGACACGCTCCGGATTGGGGCGGACAAATTGACCCTCGCCGACCTGAATGAGGAGGCGGCGAATCTTACCTCATTGCGAGTGCGCAATCAGATCGCCATCGAAGGGCTGGCCGTGGCTGCCGAACAGCAGCAACTTCTGCTAAGCCTGTTCCGCTTCGGCTGATCCACGTTGCGGTGACCGCAGTGACCGCAGAGCCGTGACCGCAGTGACCGCACGGCGGTGACCGCCGTGACCACAGGCAGTGACCGCCGTGACCGCAGGCAGTGACCGCAGTGACCAAAGAGCAGTGACCGCAGTGACCAAAGAGCAGTGACCGCAGTGACCAAAGAGCAGTGACCGCAGTGACCAAAGAGCAGTGACTGCAGTGGCCATAATAACTGCAGTCACCGCAAGCGTGGGGCATCGTGACCAAAATGTCGTCACGATGCCCCTGTTGCGAGACCCAACAGGATGACGCGCCAAATGTGCTGGCGTGACGTGACACCAAGAAAAAAGACGATTACAATGCGACGTAGCTCCTCATGCCGAGGGCTTTTTCTCCGTTGTTCCTTCCTCTACCGGATCACGCATTGCCATGAAACCTTCGGATCACTCTGTGACACCACGTCGAACCGGCGGACGCATACTTGCGGCTGCCCTACGCGAACAAGGCGTGCGCCATGTATTCGGTGTGCCCGGCGAGAGCTACCTGCCATTGCTGATTGCGCTTAACGAGCCGCGCAACGATGGCACTATTCGCTACATCATGGCGCGCAACGAAGGCGGCGCTGCCTATATGGCCGAAGCCGCCGGCAAAATGACCGCCCATCAAGGCATTCCGGGGGTGCTGGCGGTCTCACGCGGGCCGGGGCTCACGAATGCCATCAACGGCATCTATACCGCCCATTATGATGGCACGCCGATGCTGATCTTGGTCGGATCGATCCCAACCGATTCCCAGCACCGCAAGCCATTTCAAGAAATCAACTATGAACGCTTGCTGGGGGGCATCACCAAGCATGTGATTGTCGCCGACCATGCCGATCGCATCCCCGAGCTATTCTCGAGTGCGGTACGTGCAGCATTCGGCGGAATTCCGGGGCCGGTTGTCTTTGTGCTCCCTGAGGAAATCCTCGATCAAGAGAGCGAGGCCGCCGATTGGCCGCCCTACCGCAGCCCCGAGACCGACCGCACACCCCTTGCCCTTGGCGCAGTTGGCGACATGATTCGTGCCGCCAAACGCCCTGCCATCACCCTTCAGGGCGCGCTGTGGACCCCCGAGGGGATCGGCGCAGTCGCTGCCTATGCCGCGCACGTCAACGCCCCGGTTCTCACCGGATTCCGCAGTCAAGACTGCTTTGACAATGATCACCCCAATTACGCCGGGCACCTGGGGATCGTGCCCGATCCTCACCAGCTGGCGATCCTCGATAATTCCGACTGCTTGATGGTTGTCGGGGCACCGCTGGAATGCCTCGGGTCGCAGCACTACACGCACCCCACCGCGGAAGGAGCGGCGGAGTCCATGATTTTGGTGTCCCCTGCCCTGTTCCCCACCCAGGCCTATTATCCGGCGAAGCATTCCGTCTGTGCCAATCCGAATGCCTTCGCCTTCGCCCTGCGCGATCTGGTGGCAGAAACGGCCCCCGCAAAGCCGGCGCCCATGTGGCAGGCCGCAACGGCAATCAAGTCGGAATCATCGCCCGAGCCAACAGTGCGTCCTTCTCTCGACTTCACCGGAGTCGATCCGAAATGCGTTATCGATGCCCTGTCGACTCAAACCGCCCACCGACCGACAATTGTCACGAGTGGTGCCGGAAATTCGACGGTCTGGTTGCATCAGTACTTTCACTACCACCCCCATCTTGAACCGTCCACTAGTGACCGTCCGCGGGGAGAGGGGTCTGCATCTGGGGGGGCGTCATCGTGGCGAGCGCAGCTTGCGCCTATTGTCGGGACAATGGGGTATGGCATCCCCGCCGGCGTTGCGGCAAAGGTGATGAACCCGGAGGCGTGCGTGATTGTCTCGGGGGGCGATGGGTGCATGCAAATGACCGCCATGGACATGATGACCGCGAAGCAATATGATGCCCCCCTTTTGGTGGTCGTCTTTGATAACGGGATACACGGCAGCATTCGCATGCATCAGGCGCGGCGGTTTCCCGATGGTGAT
>JAHZLG010000004.1 GCA_022599995.1 Alphaproteobacteria bacterium
GTCTTGAGTTCACGATTTTCCCTGATTTGACCTTGAGAGACCAGCCTTGCTCGCTGCCTTGAACAGCAATGTCGTGCTTGTCGTCGTGCCCCCCTTTTCCTATCCACGTAGGTACGTGGTTCGTTTGCGTATCTGATCGGATGGCGCGGACAAGCAACTCCTCCAACTCGCCCCTTGACACCGCCCACTATCGAACAGACGGTGGTATTGAATGAGGTCATCCTTGAAATGGGTGCGCATGGCGGGGGTTAGGCGATACATGGCGTGCTCCGTTTTGAGTTAATGATTATAATTACATGGGAGAGGGTGACACGGATGGTATCCGCAGTGTTTGAAATGAACTCGTTTATAACAACATAGCAAAATGGTTTTGTCGCCTTAACCGGGCAAGAGCTGGAGTCATCCAGCATCCGTGGCGCAGGGGTGCCCCTTGCAATTTCCTTGCTTGGAATCATCATGGCGTTCCCGCCTTCAATGCATCCTAACCCCTAACCCCTCCCCCCACCACAACCGCCCCTCCCCCGCCCCTAACCCCTTCCCTTTCCCCTTCCTCTTCCTCAACATGGACACCACCCCTTGAGTACCCCGGATAACGCCGAAAACGACATTGTTCCTATCTCCATCGTTCAGGAGATGAAGCGATCCTATATCGACTACGCCATGAGTGTGATCGTCAGTCGTGCCCTGCCCGATGTGCGCGACGGGCTGAAACCCGTGCATCGCCGCATCCTCTACGCCATGAAAGAAGGGGGCTACGATTCCACGAAAGCCTTTCGCAAATCGGCGCGGGTCGTTGGGGACGTTATTGGCAAATACCATCCTCACTCGGAAGCCGCGATCTACGATGCTCTGGTGCGGATGGCGCAGGATTTCTCGATGGGCGTCATGCTTATCGAGGGGCAGGGGAATTACGGCTCAATGGATGGCGACGGCGCTGCCGCCATGCGCTACACCGAAGCACGGTTGCGAAAAGTCGCCGAGACCATGCTGGAGGACATCGACAAAGAAACCGTGCTCTTTCAGCCGAATTACGACAACAGCGAGTTCGAGCCAGAGGTGTTACCCGCCTCCTTTCCGAATGTGCTTGTGAATGGGGCGGTCGGGATTGCCGTCGGGATGGCAACCAGCATTCCCCCGCATAATCTGGGTGAGGTGCTCGATGCTTGCCTCGCCATGTTGCACGACCCAGCCATCGATGACGACACCTTGCTCACCCACGTTCATGGCCCCGACTTCCCCACCGGCGGGATCATCCTTGGACAACAGGGCGCCAAAGAGGCCTTGAAAACCGGACGAGGACGCGTCCTTATTCGGGCGCGCACCTCGATCGAAGAGCCGAAACGCGACCGCAACAGCATTGTGGTGACCGAGGTCCCCTTCCAGACGAACAAGTCCCGCCTGATCGAAAAAATCGCCGATATGGTGCGCGCCGGGACGATCGAGAACATCTCCGACATTCGCGACGAATCCGACCGCGACGGGGTCCGCGTGGTCTTCGAGCTGAAAAAAGGGGCCATCCCCGACGTGGTGCTGTCACAGTTGTACAAGCACTCAGGGCTGCAAACGAGCTTCTCCATCCAAATGCTGGCACTGCACGACGGCAAGCCCCAGACCATGAGCCTGCGGCAGGTGCTGGAAGCCTTCTTGGTGTTCCGCGACGATGTGATCGTGAGGCGCAGTCGCTTCCAGCTGAATCGGTCGCGCACCCGGGCACACGTCCTGGTTGGGCTGCTGTGTGCGGTGGCACACCTTGATGATGTGATCACCCTGATTCGCGAAGCAGCCGACGTGATCACCGCACGCGAGCAACTGATGGCGCGGACCTGGGGGGCGGCATCGATTCTGCCATTCATCCGCATGATCGACAATGAAAACTGGACAAGCGACGAGCCTTATCAACTCTCGGAAACCCAAGCGCGCGCGATCCTAGAGCTCCGGTTGCAACGGCTGACGGGGATGGAACGCAACAAGCTGGAAGAGGAAGCACGCGGGCTGGTCGAAGACATCGAACGGCTGAACGGACTCGTGAATGACCCCGAGCTCCGCCGCGGGCTGATGGTCACCGAGCTAACGGATATTCGCACCAAATTCGCGACGCCCCGTCGCACCGAGATTGCCGACTTCATCTCAGACATTGACGAAGAAGACCTGATCCAACGCGAGGACATGGTGGTGACCCTGACGCATCGCGGCTATATCAAGCGCGTGCCGCTCTCGGTGTACCGGGCACAACGCCGCGGAGGCAAGGGGCTGAGTGGGGTCGCCGTGATGGAAGACGACTTCGTGTGTGACCTGTTTGTTGCCTCAACCCACGATGAGCTCCTGTTCTTTACCGACCGTGGCATGGTCTACAGCATGAAGGTCTGGCGACTACCCATGAGCTCGCGGCAATCGCGCGGGCGGGCGATCGTGAACCTGATCCCGCTGACCAAAACCGAGCGGGTGACCCGCCTGCTGTCGCTTCCCTCGCAGGGGGAGGTCGATTCCTACTCGTTGATCTTGGCAACGGCAAGCGGCCACGTTCGCCGCAACAGCCTGCGCGACTTTACCGAGGTGAAGCGCAACGGTAAGCGGGCTATCAAGCTTGACACCGATGACTCGCTGATCGGGGCGGTGATCACGCCCAATGAGGGGCACGATATTCTGCTTTCTAGCCGACGGGGCATGGCAATCCGGTTCGCCGTGGATGGGTTGCGGGTCTTTGCTTCGCGAAGCTCGATTGGGGTGCGCGGGCTCCGGTTGCGTCGCGATGACAGGGTGGTCTCTTTGGCTGCTCTGTCTCACAGCCGAGTGGTTGATTCCATCGAATTGCGCGACCAATACCTCCGGGGGTCAACCCTGTATCGCCGCAGGCTCGCCGATCCCAGTGTGGCACTGTCCTCCGACGATGCCAAAGCGGTGGACGCCTGGATGAATGACCCCCAGTACCAGAACATTGCCGCCGAAGAGCAAATCATTGTCACGATCACCTCGGACGGCTATGGCAAGCGGAGCTCGGCCTATGAATACCGCATGAGCAACCGCGGCGGGGTGGGCATTGCCGGCATCGAATTTGGCAACCGGGTGCCGTTGCTGGAGCACATGACGGATGACACCCCCGGGGTGGTCGCCAGCTTCATTATCAGTGCCCACGATGATCTGATGCTCATTACGCGATCGGGACAAATGATCCGCATTCCGGTGAAGGATGTGCGCGTGATGGGACGGCGAACGCAGGGCGTGCGGCTGTTCAGGCTGGATGAAAAGGACGAGGACGAATATGTGGTCTCGGTGGTCCGACTCGAGCGATCCGAGGAAGATGCAGAGGCCGACGATCCAGATTCGGGGGCAGAGGCGAGCAATGCAGGCAGTGCAAACAACGCAGGCAATGCAGAATCCCCTCAAGGCGCCGTGGGCGGTGATGCGAGTAGTGACTCGGCGATGCCGTCCTCCTCGAGCCTGCCCGACTCTTCGGGACAAGCACCCGAATAACCGCCCGCCGACGCTGCCCCTGTAGAGACATTGCCTCAAGGAGGCATCATCTCGAACAGGCGGTGCGCGACGAAAGGTGGGTGACGCATACTATCCCCGTTAGGGTGCTGTTTTGCTGGGGCATGTTGCCCCAGACCCCGCCCCAAAATACTGGATGCTAGATTGCCCTAGCAATCGAATCCCAGTATTTTGGGGCGTTGTATGCAGCGGATCGTAACGAATCTTACGACAAAAGTGACGTATGCCAATGCGGTTGCGAAATCCCAAAGCAAGCTCTTACCA
>JAHZLG010000045.1 GCA_022599995.1 Alphaproteobacteria bacterium
CCTCTAAAGGCACCTCTAAAGGCAGCCTCTAAAGGCAACCGTAGCCGTCAGCGATCACCAAAATCAGCCTCTAAAGGCACCTCTAAAGGCAGCCTCTAAAGGCAACCGTAGCCGTCAGCGATCACCAAAATCAGCCTCCAAAGGCAGCCTCTAAAGACAGCCGTCCGTCAGCGAGCACCAAAGGCAGCCTCTAAAGGCAAACATCCCAAGGCAACCTCCAAAGGCAACCCTCGTCGCCGTCAGTGCGACGATTGTTGTCATACCCCGCCCGCTGTCGCCCTCTTCGTGTGGTGCTTTTTCCCCGCCTGCCCGGCTCACGGCAATGAACCGTAAGATGCACGCGACCCGGTGACGCCTCTATAGTGCCGGCACGCTGATGCGATTGTCATTGTTGCCCCCCTGCCCGCCCTGCCCGCCCTGCCCCCCCCTGCCCCCCCCTGCCCCCCTTCCAATTTCCTCTAGCCCAAAAGGATGGTCATTGCTATGACCGCTCACCGCGTTGCCGTAGTCGATTACGGAGGAAGCAACATTCGATCGGTTGTCAGTGCCCTCGAACGGGTTGTCGCGTCGCCGTCGACCTATCGCTCCCCCGTTGTGCCCGATGAATCAGCCTCTGCCTCGCCATCTGCCCCCGCCATCGAAGCGTTCAACAACACGACGATAGCGGTTGTCGATTCCGCCGATGGGCTAAAGGAAGCCGACCATATTGTCCTTCCCGGACAGGGCAGCTTTCGCCAATGCATCGAAGGGTTGCGCGCAATTCCCACCCTTTACGATACCCTCACGTCGCGGGTAAGAGGCGAAAAAATTCCCATGCTTGGGATATGCGTGGGGCTTCAAATTCTCACCGATAGCGGGTATGAAGACGGACACTCGACTGGTTTGGGGTGGGTAGAGGGGGTTAGCCTTCCTTTCGGCCTTGTCGCTGGCGACAACCCTGTCCCGCATACGGGCTGGAACAACCTCACGGTGCACCATCATCATGGTGCCGTCCCCACCTCCTTCCACTCGGTCGGGGGATATTACTACTTCAATCACGGACACATTGTGCACGTCGCCGATACAACTGTCGTCTGGGGATCGACGAGCTACGCCACCGCCTTTGCCTCATTTTGCGGACGCGAAAACGTCATCGGCGTGCAATTTCACCCCGAGAAAAGTGGGCATGCGGGGTTACATTTTCTCCACCAATTCTTGCAATGGGACGGTCGTCCATGAACATGCTTCCCAATCTTGTTGACCACGTGATCGAGGTGAAACGCCATGGGGTAAGCGTGCCCGAGTGCACAGTGGAACACGTGCGCAAAATCGACCGCCCCGACCTTGAGTCGCTGGTCGATGCCACCCTGCTTGCCATCGAGGACGGCGGCGGTTTTGGCTGGGTGAAGACCCCGCATCGTGATACACTCCGCGCATTCTGGGAGGGGGTGTCGCTAATCCCCGAGCGAAAACTGTTTGTCGGACGACTCGACGGCATTGTCGCCGGCGCCGTGCAGCTGGTTCGGTTCCCCCGCAATAACGAAGCCCAAAGCCGATCGGCGGTGCTGTCATCGGCGTTCGTGGCCCCACCCGCCCGTGGGTACGGCGTGGCGCGCGCCCTCATCCAAACCGCCGAAAATGCCGCCCAGCTCGATGGGATCAAGCGGATCGAAATCGACCTGCGTGCGACCCAAGAAAAGGCCATCATCCTTTATCGGGATGTTGGCTATCTCAAGTGGGGGGAGAACCCGCACTATGCCTTCATCGATGGGAAGTGGGTCGCGGGGCACTACATGGCCAAAGACCTTGAGAACCCGATCAGCTTATGACCAATCGCCTTACCCTGTTTCCTGCGCTTGATCTCCGCAAGGGGCAGGCCGTACGTTTGACTCAAGGCGATCCGGAGCGGCAAACAACATACAGTTCGACCCCTTCGGTCGAGGATTTCGTGCAACAGGGCGCAACGCATCTCCATGTGGTGAACCTTGACGGGACGCTCAACCAAGACGATGGAGGCGAAGACCATCAAAGCCAAACGGGCAATGTGCCACTGATTGCCGCGCTCATCCGCCAATACCCTGCCGTTACCTTTCAAGTCGGCGGCGGCATCCGTCGCTATGAAGATGCCCGTCTGTGGTTACGCGACTACGGGGCGGGGCGGATCGTGGTTGGCACCCTTGCCGTGCAGGACGTGCCGAGCGTGCGGCTTCTTGCCGACGAATTCCCGCACCGCGTCGTGATTGCCATCGACCACATCAACGAGCAGGTGAAGGTGAAGGGGTGGCAACAGGACAGCGGCACGACCGTCGAGAGCACGGTTCGCGCCTATCACAACAGCCCGGTCGGAGGGTTTCTCATGACCGACATTGCCCGCGATGGCATGATGGTCGGCCCCGACCTCACCACGGCGGCGCGGCTGAAGGAACAATTTCCCACCCTGCCGCTGATTGCCTCGGGGGGGATCGCGTCGCTCGACGACCTGGCGACTGTCCAGCAGTCGGGGATATACCAAGAGGCGATCGTCGGCAAAGCCCTCTACGAAGGGACATTTACCGTGGCGGAAGCCCTGCACGTTCTCCACGCAGTGACTCTGTAAACGCTCGAAAGCACCTGCGCCAAACCATGACCTACCGACGCATTATCCCTTGCCTTGACATCAAAGATGGGCGAGTCGTGAAAGGGGTACAATTCCTCAACCTGCGTGATGCAGGCGATGCCGTGGAATCCGCTATTGCCTACGATAAGGCGGGTGCCGACGAGCTCTGCTTGCTGGACATCACTGCAACCCACGACAATCGCGCCATTATTGTGGGACTTGTGACCGAGGTCGCCCGCCACCTCACCGTGCCGTTCACCGTTGGCGGGGGTATCCGCTCGATCGAAGACATTCGAGGCATCCTGCGGGCGGGCGCCGACAAGGTATCCATCAATTCGGCTGCCGTCACAAACCCCAAGCTTATCGAGGACGCCGCCCAAACCTTCGGACGGCAGTGCCTTGTCGCCGCCATCGATGCCAAACGCGCCGGGGAGACGGCCGAGGGGCACCCGCGCTTCGAGATATACACAGCAGGGGGACGCCACGCCACTGGCATCGATGCCGTCGACTACGCGCGCCAAATCACTGCGTGCGGGGCGGGCGAGCTTCTGGTCACCTCGATGGACGAGGACGGCGCAAAAGGAGGCTACGACCTTGAGTTGCTGCAAGCCATCACCCGCGCGGTCTCGGTGCCAGTCATTGCATCGGGAGGGGTCGGCACCCTCGACCATTTCGTTAAAGGCGCAACCGTCGGCGGTGCCCAAGGATTGCTGGCGGCCTCGGTGTTTCACTTTGGCGAGCTTACCATCAGCGACGTGAAACATGCCCTGCACAACGCCGGTGTCGCGGTGCGTCCTCCGCTTGGCTCGACGATGGCACCCAAAGCTGCATCGCCCCAACAACACCAACCGCAACCGCAACCAACCTTGATCTCCAATCCGGCAGAGGGCACAACGGTAAGCGAGTCCAGCGAGGCCGAGCCAACCGCACCAACCGCAGCACCACTGGGCGAAATCCTTGCCCTGCTGGGCGATCGGATCGCGAGCCGCGCCCGGACAAGCAACCCCTCGATGAGCTACACCGCCTCGTTGTTGAACAAGGGCATCACGAAAGTATCGCAAAAAGTCGGCGAGGAGGCGGTGGAAACCGTCATCGCCGCCCTTGCGGAAGACAACGCCCACCTTGCCGAAGAGTCGGCAGATTTGCTATACCATCTGCTTGTCCTTTGGCAGGCGCGCGGATTGCACCCTGATGTTGTCGCGACTGTTCTCAAACGCCGCAGTGGGGTGACGGGATAAAAGCACGAATGCCCGGGGTGCCCGGGGGTGCCCCCTCTGATCAAGGTGACCCCAATGACCCCGGTCACCGGGGGCGAGCCCTGCGACGATTATCCCCTCCCCTTCCCTCCCCTTCTTCCTTCATTCAAGCAATCTTATGTCATACGATCCCACGAACATCTTCGCCAAAATTCTCCGCGGCGAAATTCCGTGCACGAAAGCACTGGAAACTGACCACAGCTTGGCATTTCATGACATTAATCCGCTTGCCCCGACCCACGTTCTGGTCATTCCCAAAAAAGCCTACTGTTCATTCGATGACTTCACCACCCAAGCAAGTGCCGAGGAGATCGTCGACCTGTTTCGCACCGCGTCGCGGCTTGCCCAAGAGGCAGGATTGGACGCATCGGGGTATCGCATCATCTCCAACCATGGCGAGGATGCCAACCAAGAAGTTCCTCACTTCCATCTCCACGTGATAGGGGGGCGCGCACTAGGCCCCATGCTTCGCCGCGACCAGAAGACATGACGCATGACGTAACGGCGTCTCGACCTCCGGTGTTTCATCTGTTTGACACCTCGGAGGGCAAGAAAACGGCCTTTCGCCCGTCGGATGCGACGAGGATTGGCATGTATGTCTGCGGTCCCACGGTCTATGATGCGATTCATATTGGCAATGCGCGCCCGTTGGTGGTGTTCGATGTTGTCTATCGATTGCTCGGTGTGCTCTATGGCGCCGCGGCGGTTACCTATGTCCGTAACATTACCGACATCGATGACAAGATCATCGCCGCCGCGATGCGGCAAGGGATCGCCACAACCCAGCTAACCGAGAAAACCATCGAGCAATTTCACGAAGACACGGCCGCGCTGGGCTGCCTTGTCCCGACCTTCGAGCCGCGCGCGACCGAATACATATCTTCGATAATTGCCATGATCGAGCGGTTGATCGCCGCGGGAAACGCCTATATCACGGCAGATCACGTCTATTTCCGCGCGCAGTCGTGGTCGGATTACGGCAAATTCGCGCGTCGCTCCTTCGATGACCAGATGTTCGGTGCGCGCGTCGGCATCGCCGATGACAAGGAGCACCCCGCCGACTTTGTGCTTTGGAAGTCGAGCAGTGTTGGCCTCGATTGCGACGATGACGCCAAGGTGCCCCAGGCGAGTATGCCACTATGGTCGAGTCCATGGGGGGAGGGACGACCCGGATGGCACATCGAATGCTCGGCTATGAGTCACGAATTGCTCGGCACTGATTTTGATCTGCACGGAGGCGGTCAAGACCTGATCTTTCCGCACCACCAAAACGAAATAGCGCAAAGTTGCTGTGCCAATACGGGCTCGGGGTTTGCCACCCACTGGATGCACAATGGCTATGTGCTGGTCGATGGGGAGAAAATGTCGAAGTCGGTTGGCAATTTCGTACAGGTAGCCGATGTCCTTGGTCGCCACGGCTTGCCCGTTGCGCACCGAGGCAACCTTGGCCGCGTGTTGCGCTTAGTGCTGTTGCAGGCACATTACCGGCAACCGTTGAATTTCGCCTCGGCTAAGCTCGCCACCGCCGAGAAGACTCTGAAACGGCTTTGGGCAAAGGTCGGCATTGTGCCCTCGTCCTTACACGGCACTGAGGGGATTGCGCGCGCTGAGGGTGCCTCGCCACGCGCGACTGCTGATCCGATGCCGTCGTGGGCATCGCTCGACGCGGCATTTTTGGCGGCACTGTGCGATGATCTGAACACTCCCGCTGCCTTGGCACGGATTCATGCCCTCGCCGCTGATGACCCCGCCGCCGCAACCCGTTGCTTGGCATTTCTGGGTTTGTTGCCCGCCATCGACCTCCCGTCCGACGGCGACGTTGCTATAGGTGGCGGGATTGCGCAAGGAGCAACGTCCGCGTCGCGAAGTGCCGCCGAAGCTGCCGAGTCAGGGTGCATAAAGTCTAGACTTGCCGAGCCTAGCTTTGACGAGTCAGGGTGCATAAAGTCCGGCGACCGTGCGTTGCAGGATGCCCTCCAGCTTGCGGCACAACGTGATGCGGCACGGCGCGAGCGGCGATTTGCCGATGCGGATGCCTTGCGCGACCAGATCGAGGTGCTGGGGTTTCGAACGGAAGACAGCGGCTCCGGACAAAGCAAATTGACCGCCATCGACTAACCCCTCCCACCTCCCCGGCGGGGGCACCCCTCCCGCAACCCCTCCCACCCCTCCACCCCGGCGGGGGCACGCAACCAATCCCTTACTTCCAACTCCCCGGCGGGGGAACGCAACCCCTCCACCCCGGCGGGGGCACCCCTCCCACGAAACTCCTTCTCTGCTGCCCAAACTCACCTCGACACGACACCTCTTCCACTGCATTCGCTGCATCCACCCTTCGCAGTGGCTGACTTGTTCTCACCGTCTTTCCTTGTTATCCCTTTCCTTGTGTTTTTGATTGCGCGCCAATCACGATGCCGATGCCCTTCCTCTGATTACTTGTTCTTATGTCCGAATACATCCACCTTTTTGATACGACTCTCCGCGATGGGGCGCAGACCCTTGGCGTTGATTTCTCCTATGCTGATAAGGTGGCGATTGCCCAAGCCCTCGACGAATTCGGGATAGACTACATCGAAGGAGGCTGGCCCGGCGCAAACCCCGGCGACACCCAGTTTTTTGCTGAACCCCCATCATTTCGGCATGCGAAACTTGTCGCATTTGGCATGACGCGTCGCCCGGGGCGATCGGTCGAGAATGATCCGGGATTGGCCAGCGTGCTGGACGCGAAAGCCTACGGGGCATGCTTGGTTGGCAAAGCGTGGGATTTTCACGTGCGCGATGCCCTGAACACGACGCTCGAGGAAAACCTTGCGATGATCGAGTCCTCGGTAGCCCACTGCGCTCGGCGCGGGTTCGAGCCCCATTACGATGCCGAGCACTTTTTTGATGGTTACAAATCGAACCCTGATTTTGCGCGTCAGTGTCTGCGTGCGGCATTTGATGGCGGGGCAAAGTGGGTGGTGCTGTGCGACACGAATGGGGGGACGCTCCCCGATGAGGTCCATCGGATCATCACTGCCCTTGCGCGTGATTTTGACGTTGCGCGCATGGGCATCCACACGCACAATGACACCGAGAATGCGGTCGCCAACACCCTGACCGCCGTGCGTGCGGGCGTTCGCCTTGTGCAGGGCACGCTGAACGGGCTTGGCGAGCGGTGCGGCAATGCCAATTTGATCAGCGTGATTCCTTCATTGATGCTGAAGATGGGGTTCTCGACCAGTGTGCATGATTTGGGCAAGCTGAAGGCTTTGTCTGAATTGCTGTCTGATCGGCTGAACAGCGAGCCCGTTGCGCAAGCTGCCTATGTGGGACGCGCGGCTTTTGCCCACAAGGGCGGGTTGCATGGCTCTGCGGTGCTGAAAGACCCCCGGACATACGAGCACATTGTGCCTGAATTGGTTGGCAACAGCCGTGAGGTTATTATGTCGGATCAGGCGGGACGCGCAAACATTATCTCGCGTTTGACGCAGGCGGGTCTTGTCGTTGAGGATGCGCAGATTCCTTTGTTGCTGGATGCCATGAAAAAGCGGCAAGCGCAGGGGTACAGCTACGACGGGGCGAGTGCGAGCTTTGAGTTGATGGTGCACGAGCGGCTTGGCACGCGGCGTGATTTTTTCACGGTGTCGCGGTTTCGGGTGATCGATGAGCGGCGGCTTGATCGGCGCAACGAGTGGCTGACCGAATCCGAGGCGACCATCACCTTGCAGTTGCGGGGGCAGAGTGTGCACACGGTTGCGGTTGGTCGTGGTCCGGTTAATGCTTTGGATCGTGCGTTGCGTTCGGCTTTGGTTGCTCAGTTTGCTCAGTTGGGTGATGTTCGCTTGGTTGATTACCGGGTGCGCATTATTCATCCGACTCTTGGGGGCATTGCCGAGGGGGGCTCGGGGAGCAGTGCTGTTACTCGGGTTATCATCGAGTGCACGGATGGCGTTGAGACGTGGTCGACGGTTGGGGTTAGCGAGAACATCATCGGGGCTAGTTTCGAGGCTCTTGTTGACGCTTACATTTGGCGTTTGGTCACCTACGCTGGTCGTTCTGCCCCTGCGGCTGACTAGATCGCGGTCTAGACCGGGGTTTAGACCAACAGTTTAGGTTGCGATCAAAACTGATCGCCGCCTACAGCCGTGGAACGAGCTTTTCAATATCTGTGTTTCGGACAAACGATTATGCCAAAGGGCGAAAAGCAGCAGGGGGCACCATTCAGAACAAAGATTCCTCGGGGGTGAACGATGCCTGCCTCCCCATGTGGGGGTGGTGTTTCGCATGACAATCATAACACAGTGCACGCAAATTGCTCGACGAATTATGGCGAACATTGCCATCAATATGATGTGTGTAATTCATTCGTGCTCCCGAAGCAATCTTTGCTGCAATCCTCGCACTGCCAACCCTTACTTGCTCGATAGCGTCGCGAGATGTCTTGCCAGTCGCGGACGTAAATTCCCGAGTGTATCCCGCCGAGGGCAAGCTCAGAAGAACGAAGCCCCCTCTTCTTAACATCAAGGAGCATTTGTTCTAGGTTGTAATCACCGGCAATCTCTTTCATCGTTGATTTTCCAAAGTGATACCCATTGAGCAATTGAGCAAGGCCATTCAAACACAGACCAAGGTCAGGAATTTTGCGACGGAGGTGCCAAAGAGACAATCGAATAATAGCTTATGACTTCGTTATCCTTATGATAGAAACAAGCAAGTGTCAAGATGACACTTGGCAATTCCCGCATGTGACAAAGCATCACCGGCTCTGTAGCAAGAGCAAGGTAGTCTCCAAGTGGCAATATTATCATGCTTGTGTCGCAGGTGTTGCCATTGTCTTTTTTGGGCGATAGAGTCACTGTAGGCAATGTGCACGGGTGATGAGGAAATTACATTTGAGCACTACGCCTTACACCACCGATTGAACCACTCAAATGAGGAAGCAACATGGATGCTAGAAAAATCAACATAAAAAACCTTTTCCCGATAAGAACACAATACGCGATTCCGCCCTACCAGCGAAGCTACTGCTGGAATCGTGATGACAATTGGATTCCTCTATGGGAAGATATTAAATCGTACATCAACAAAGAGGTGGACGAAGATCGAAAGCATTTCATGGGAGCAATAATTGTTCAAGATAACAGCTTGGGTGGTAGAGTGACTGATATGTTTGTTGTTGACGGGCAGCAACGTATTACGACGATACAAGTCTTCTTGCTTGCCTTGCGCAAGCAAATGCAGAAAACCGAATACGAACTTCCAGAAACCAAACTTCTAGTTAGTAGCTTGATCAAGAACGAAGTGACTCCGCAAGGTGATCCAAGAAAACTCAAGCCTTCGCTATCTGATCAACAAGCATATTACGAGGTCTTCAACTATGCCATGGAAGAGACAAGAAGGAAACCTAACAGTGGAAAGAAAGGC
>JAHZLG010000046.1 GCA_022599995.1 Alphaproteobacteria bacterium
ACGGATAAGCAAGTGCTGGCAAATGGCTGGCCGTGTGACCGCGCAACCGAAGATCAACAGATAACCAACGGCAAACTAATGGCTGGCCGTGTGACCGCGCAACCGAGGATCAACAGAAAACCAACGGCAAACTTATGGCTGGCTGTATGACCGCGCAACCGAGGATCAACAGAAAACCAACGGCAAACTTATGGCTGGCCGTATCTCGTAATCAATAGCCCTTCGTTGGTCAACGGCTATCGAAGAACACAGAGCCGCCGCCGGACGCGTTGGTCAACGGCTATCAAAAACACAGAGCCGCCGGACACGATGGGCAATCAAGAACGATGCCTGCTACATCCCGCTCAACGGCTGGACAATGTCGAAGCCCTCGTCGCCGTATTGCCGGAGCTTGTTGCGTAACGTCCGAATGGAAATGCCCAAGATAGTCGCAGCCTTCGTGCGATTCCCCAAACAGTGCTCTAGGGTGTCGATGATCAAGCGACGCTCGACCTCCGCAACCGTCGTATGCCCTACAACCATATCGACGTCGCCAGCGTCAGAGGACGCGACGTCGGTGCCGGGGTTGTCTTGCTCTTTCCCTGCCGCATGCATCTGCATCGTCATGTGTGAATCGAACAAGATCGCCGCAGCATCGATCACATCGCCGGTCGCCAACAAGGTCGCCCGGTGGATAATGTTCTCGAGTTCACGCACATTGCCCGGCCACGAATAGGATTTGAGCATGGCAATCGCATCTGGCGTCAACACCCGCTCTTCAATATCATTGATCTCGGCATATTTCTTGGCAAAATACACCGCGAGTGCATCAATGTCGCCAACCCGATCTTTCAAGGCGGGCAACGTCAGGTTGATAACGTTCAGGCGGAAAAACAGGTCTTCGCGAAAATTCCCCTCTTGAACGTAGGCAGGCAGGTCGCGGTTCGAAGTCGCGACAATCCGCACATTGACCTTTACTGGGCGTTTTCCCCCAATGCGGTCTATTTCGCGCTCTTGGATTGCGCGCAGGAGTTTTGCCTGCAGGCGTATGTCCATCTCACTGATTTCGTCCAGCAAGAGCGTTCCCCCCGTGGCCTCTTCAAATTTGCCAATCCGGCGTGCCACTGCACCTGTGAAGGCCCCCTTCTCGTGCCCGAAAAGCTCAGATTCGAGCAGGTTTTCGGGGATCGCCGCGCAATTCACGGCAACAAATGCGCCTTTGTTGCGGCGCGAATGCTGGTGGATATAGCGCGCCATCACCTCTTTGCCGGTGCCTGATGGCCCTGTAATCAAGACGGATGCCTCAGATTTGGCAATCTGCGCAGCCATCCGAAACACCTGCTCGGAGAGGGGATCGCCCGTCACAACCGGGACACTGTCGTCGGCAATCGTCTCTAGAACTGCGGCAATAAGCTCCGAGTCGGGAGGCAACGGAAGGTATTCCTTCGCCCCCTGCCGAATCATTTCTGCCGCACGGTTGGGGTCTTTGCCTAAGCCGCAGCCGACGATCGGCGTGTTCATCCGCTCGGCGCGCATCGAGGTGGCCAGCTTGTCGATGTCGTGCGTCTCATCGATCAACACGAGATCGTTGCCCATCGCACCACGCAACAGCTCGAGGGCAGATTCAACGTCTTGAACAACCGTAACCTCAGCCCCCCGTTGCTTGGCGAGCTGGCTAGCACGGGTGATATGACCGTTCAGTGTGCCAATGATCAAAATGCGCATTGGAGCCCTCCAAGCAAAAGAAGTGGGGTTTTATCAGTCGTGACAGCGACCAAATTGCGACCTTGGTTTATTGGAAGTAATTGATACGTTCGCGTGTGGGCAAGATGGCATTGAGGTCAAGCTCAAGCCGACGCGGGTTCTCTTGTTTCTGAATCGACAACGAGGTCAGGATGTACAAGGTATTCAGCAAGTCGTCATCTTCACCGTTACGATAGAGCTTGTTGGCAATCGGCGTAAAGATCATGTTGGCCAGCATAACACCGTAGAGGGTGGTCAACAGTGCCAGTGCCATCGCAGGGCCGATACTGTCAAGGTTAGCCTCTTCGAGGTTGGCGAGCATTTGCACAAGACCAATCAACGTTCCCGCCAACCC
The DNA here is from genome assembly GCA_022599995.1 of Alphaproteobacteria bacterium. Lineage (GTDB taxonomy): Bacteria > Pseudomonadota > Alphaproteobacteria > CBDBCS01 > JAHZLG01 > JAHZLG01. The sequence continues at coordinate 2,078 of JAHZLG010000046.1, forward strand.
CATCGCCGGGGCAATTTCGGAAGCCTGCCGCAAAAAGTTAATCGACCGCTCACGGGTCGTGGCGTGGTACACCGACTCGCGCCCCAGAATGTCACGAATTTCGCGATGCCCGATCCCGTCCACTGCCATGGAGATGCCCTTAAAAAGGATGGGACGATCATTCACAATGTCCACCAACGATTCCAGCTTCAACAGGCCCCGGCGTCGGGCAAACAAGGCAATGTCCAACATCTGCATCGCAACCTGACTGGGCGATAGATATGACTTGCTGGTTGCTTGGCGAATGAATGACAGGGCGGTAATCGAATCGTGCAACGTAAAACTAGCGATGGTCACACCAACCGTGCCGCCAAAAACAATCATTACCGATCGTAGGTCAAAATACGCTCCGGGGACACCCGACAGAAACATAGACACAATCGTCAAGACCAGCGCAAGGCTGATCCCAATAATTGTCATCCCATCAATGACATTCTGTGCACGTACCGGAC
>JAHZLG010000047.1 GCA_022599995.1 Alphaproteobacteria bacterium
GCTGTCGTCTGTGTCGTAAGCCCCGCCGCATCAGGATCGGGGAAAATGCTCGGCGGCAAGGCCGAATGAGGGTCTTTCGCAAGCACTAGCATTGCCCTACCTTATGACAACCCCTGCCGAAACACAAGAAACGGCAGGGCAATTAAGCGTGATCCCGCGCGCGGTTTTATCTCGACACGTACACATAAGTTTGATAAGATTCTGCTGGAAATTGTCTCGATATTCTGAAGGCATAATGTTAATCTTTGTATTAGTTCCCGCACTCGACGATGTGCCCAAATCCTTTTTGGTTCTCCGGCAACCACCGTCTAACTTCTGTCGTCTCCTCATTTGCTTCGATTGTTTGTTTCATAGCTTCATTTCGATCATTGCCACAACAGCGACTTCACCACATCACAGCCCAGACGAGTAGCACCATGAAAAGCACCACACAGGCACTTCGCATCAACAAAGTAACGACGCACAACAGAAGAGACAAGCTGAAGGCGCGTGGTCGACAAGGTGAGTTTGGCTTCCTGGCATTGATGGCACTTGCCGCGTGCGACTCAGGAGGCTCGACGATACCGGCAACCGGCAGTAACACAACTAGCTTGTCGGATGTAACCCACACCGATGGTGCTCTGCAGATTGGAGTTGACGGAATCCTCTCCCAACTCAATGTCGAAGACCTCGAGATAGGCGATTTCGAGCTCGTCGGCGAGAACGGCGAGGTGATCAGCCTTGATAAAGACACATTCGGAGATGGGGCGGCGTTAGCGGAGGATTCCGAAGGCAATGCGACGATTGTTATCTCCAACACGGCGCTGTTTCGCAATTCGTCATCCTTTTCGTCCGATTTCGGAAATGGCTTTCGGGTGTCGCTGAAAGAAGGGGACTACAACTCCGCCGACCCCGAGGGCGCCCCAGTTGCCGTGACACGGCAAGCCTTGACCAGTGATCTTGCCAGCTTCGACAAAAAGGGCGTCTATGTTCAAAATGCGCCGGAAGACCTTGTGATCGAAGAAAACCTCGACCCGTCCATTGATGTGTCGAGCTACTTCATCGCCGAAGGCAATGCTGTCCTGACTTACTCCGTGCGTGTGTCCCAAAATGGGGTCTTGATCACAGGCAATGACGCCCTGCAGCTTACCGCTGCGGAAGGTCAGGCGAACCCGAGCCTCATCGAGTTTATCGATGAATTCGATATTGGGGCATACACCGTGGAAGTAACCGCCACAACGGATGGCGAGCCCCCTGTGAGCCAAACCGTTCGTTTTGCGGTTACGGTCGTTGCTGAGCCCCCCCAAAGCACCGCTATTGTCATCGAAATTCCCACCGAGTCTGATGGTGATGTGACGTGGCAATCAGACAACAGTACCCACGTCATTGCGGCGAAAGAGAACGGTGCCTTCATAGAGGTGCCGTTACCCTTCAAAGGAGGGGTGGGCGGCCTCACCTATTCCGTCGCTGGCGACGAGGCGATGGCAGACAAGTACTTCTTTTTGGGCGATACCCTGTTTGTCTCGACTGAGATTGATCACGAGTTCACGGTGATTGCCATGGATGTCACCGGAGCTTCCAAATCAATCACCTTCCAGGTTGATCGTGCTGATGTGAAAGGCCCAGGGGGTGCGCCAACGACAGTAGGTGGCATCGTCGCGGCCGAGGAAATTGTCTATGCGGGCTCAGAAGGGATCAATGACGTTACGGTGGAGGTTGCCGACTTTTTCGCCGGCGGTGATGGCGATCTGCGTTACACCTATCGCGATGGAGCAAGCAATGTGGCAGTCGACCAATCGGGGCGCCTCATCATTCCCCACAGCGCGCTGAGCGACGGAGACAACAGCTATATTTTCGATGCCACCGATAATGACGGCGAAACCGCGAGCTTTACCTTGACGCTCGATAAAAAAGCACATAGCGAACGCCCAGCCGCCGCAACCCAGCAATTAGGCAATGTACAGACCTATGCCGACGGCACGGCAGTTGAGGAAAAGATCGCGATCGGCTTTGGCGAGATTTTTGCCATTCCAAACGGCCCCTCCGGCTCAGAACGGCAGGTGGAGTTGGTGGGATTCTCCCGTGCGGGTGGGGTCAAAGACGCCGAGCTGTCAAAGGTAACACTTGATAGTGTAGGCGAAACCGTCCAAGTCGGACGCGACATTGCCACCGGAATTTATACCATCACCTTGGAAGTGACGGATGCCGACGGCTACATTGACCAGATTCAGCACACCTTCACTATCGAGGATGATGAGGCCCCAACCCAAGCATCGGGTGCAACAGCCGAGCTGGCGAAGCTGAACAGCGAGACAACCTATACGGCGCAAGATGCGCTGTCGCCGGTTACCCAAGTAATCGATCTGCGCACAATCTTCGACACAAACAGCGGTAACGGCACCCTAGAATTTGATGTCACCGCCCCCGAAGGGGTGGTGGCCTCGATTGCTGGCAACACCCTTTCGGTCACGTGGACGCCAACGCAAGCGGGAGAGAAAGCCACATTCGCCCTCGTCGTCGAAGCCACCGATGATGATGGCGATAAGTTGCCGGCCAATCTCTCCTTGAGCTTCGAGGAGGATGAGACCCCAACCCAAACATCGGGTGCAACGACCGAGCTGACGAAGCTGAACAGCGAGAAAACCTACACGGCGCAAGATGCGTTGTCGTCGGTTACCAAAGCAATCGATCTGGGCACCATCTTCGACACAACCAGCGGCAACGGCCCCCTAGAATTTGATGTCACCGCCCCCGAAGGTGTGGTGGCCTCGATTGCTGGCAACACCCTTTCGGTCACGTGGACGCCAACGCAAGCGGGAGAGCAAGCCACATTTGCCCTCGTGGTGGAAGCCGCCGACGCCAATGGCGATAAGGTGTCGGCCAGTCTCTCCTTGAGCTTCGAGGAGGATGAAGCCCCAGCCCAAACGACGGGCGCAGCAACCGAGCTGGCGAAGCTGAACAGCGAGACAATCTATACCTCTTCAGATTCCTCGATATTCTTTATGTCGGTCACCAAGACGATCGACTTGGAAACATTGTTCGACACAAACAGCGGCAACGGCACCCTAGAATTTGGTGTCACCGCCCCCGATGGAACGCCCCTCGTTGGGGTGGTGACCTCGATTGTTGGCAACACCCTTTCGGTGCGGTGGACGCCAACGCAACAGAACGAGCAAGCCACATTCGCCCTCGTGGTGGAAGCCACCGACGCTAATGGCGATAAGGTGTCGGCCAGTCTTTCCCTGAGCTTCAAAGAGGATGCCCAGCTATTGGCCGGGACAACAACCCTCTCCAGTGCAAATGACCTGATCACGCGGGCACAGGACAAAGTTGATTCGAGTGCCGACGATGGCGATCACCTGGTCTATAGCTTGGCCGATCTGTTCATCGGCGGTGACGACGTTATCACCTACACGGTCACCGAAGAAGTGAATGGCACGGTCACCACCCTCGACCCGACGGCGACCGAGGCCAAATATGCGATTAACAATGCGTCGATCA
>JAHZLG010000048.1 GCA_022599995.1 Alphaproteobacteria bacterium
CAATGAGGTCTTTGCCGCTCTTGAAATTGGCGATCGAAGAATCGCCCATGAGCTCGAGGTTATACAGGGGCAAGCAGAGCTCTCCTCCTTGCGAGGTAGCGTCCTGCGCACGATCGCTTGCCCGGGACTGCGCGGAGTCTTCTCCCCCAATGTCATCTGACAACGCCACGTCCTCGGCACGATACCCCAGCACAAGACTGCCGTGCCACGCAGCCGGAAGGCCGTTGACGGTAATCCCCTCGGCAGTGAAGGAGCCGTTCTCAACCGTGCCCGTGACCAAATTCATGGCAGGCGCGCCAATGAAGCCCGCGACAAAAGCGGTGGCGGGTGAATCGTAGACCTCGGTCGGCGTGCCAACTTGTTGAATGCGTCCTTTTCGCATCACCACGATTCGGTCGGCAAGGGTCATCGCCTCCACCTGATCATGGGTGACGTAGATCGTGGTCACCTCCAGCTGGTGATGAAGATTCTTAATTTGCGCGCGCGTCGATACCCGCAATTTGGCATCGAGGTTCGAGAGCGGCTCGTCCATCAAAAAGACATTGGGCTGGCGCACGATCGCCCGCGCAAGCGCAACCCGCTGGCGTTGCCCTCCCGAAAGGGCTTTGGGCTTGCGGTCGAGAAAATCAACCATCTCGACCTTCTCGGCGGCGGCGATTACCCGATCGTGGTGATCTGATTCGGGCACCTTCCTGACCTTCAAGGGGAAGCGGATGTTGTCGTATGCCGTAAGGTTGGGGTACAGCCCGTAATTCTGAAACACCATGGCGATGTCGCGATCTTTCGGCTCGCGATCATTCACGACCTCGCCGTTGATTCGGATAAACCCGCTGGTAATCTCTTCCAGCCCGGCGACCATTCGCATCGTTGTTGTTTTTCCACAACCCGAAGGGCCAAGCAAGACGAGAAACTCCTTGTCAGCTATTTCAAGATTGAACTGATCAACGCCAACAAATGATCCCCACTGCTTTGTAATGTTCTCGAGGCTTATTGTTGCCATGGGGGGTGATCTCCAATGCAAGGATTAGGAAAATTTGCTCTATGGGCTCGGGTGCGACTGCCCCCCGATGCGAGTGAATTATAACTTGTAAAAAACGTTGAACACTGTTGGCACATGAGGCGCCCGCCCTAGCCAAGAATCCCCAGCACAGAATCCGCGGGAGGCTTTCATGCCCACGTCCATACCCAACTATGTCTCTGTTCATACCGCGTGGGGGAGAGCAAATACAAGATCACTGCTTGCGCCACGTCTCGCTTGTGCCCCCGCACCCCCACACCCCCACACCCCACCCCTCCCACACCCAGAGGTCAAGTATTGCGACACCGTTCGTTATCCGATAGCCTAGTGGGCGAACAAGGCAAGAAAGTGAAAGAACAGGGGAGTCAAAGAACAAGAGACATACCTGTGTCCCCTCTCTCTTGTTGCACTCTCGTTGCTCACTTGTTGAGACGCGAGACAACCATCTTTTGCCGAACCAAGCAAGTTTAATCCAGCATATTTACCAAGGGAGCACCCGATGACTGATTTTCGTCAACGCCCATACAATTTTTTGAATGCTCTTTTTTGCCAATCCCCCGAAGGGCAACGCGCGAAAATTCGCGAGCACGTCGCCTCGGATGTCGTTTGGGAGGTCAATTACCCCATCGAGTCGCTGCACGGCCATCAGGAAGTGCACGCCCAGTTCTATGAGCCCCTGCAACGCGCTTTCACCAACATTCAACGCCGAGACATGATTTTTATTGGCGGGGTCACCTCGAATGAGGGAGATTCGGATTGGTGTGCCGCCCTCGGTCATTATGTCGGCGTCTTCGATCAGCCCTATTTGGGTATCGCGCCCACGAACCTCTTGGTATTCCTCCGTTACGGCGAATTTTATCGGGTTGAGAACGATCAAATCGTCGAAGCAAAGATCATCATCGACCTGGTGGATTTGTTGCGACAATGTGGTCGGATGCCCGTCCCCGGCATGGGGGCGGAGATGACCTTTCCCGTCCCAGCAACCATGGATGGCATCCTGCCGCAGAACCCCGGTGCTTCGGAGCAGTCGCGCCTTCTTGTCCACAACATGCTGCGCGACTTGATGGTATTTGATCCTGTGACCTTTCACAGTGTCAATCAGTTTGGCCCGGATGGTTATTGGTCTGATTCTATGCTGTGGTACGGCCCGGGGGGCATTGGCTCCAATTACACCGTGCCGGGTTTCATCAAAGACCATCGCAAGCCGTTTCTTACCGGGTTCCCCGATAGGATCGGTGGGCTAAAGCTGCCGAATAATCCGTTGCGCAAAAATGGTCACTATGCCCTGTTCGGCGATAGCAATTACGTGGCATCGGGAGGATGGCCCTCCCTGATTGCCCACCACCGTGCGCCCTACAACGGCATCCCCGCCGAGGACAAAGAGGTGCTTATGCGGGTGATGGATTTCTGGCGAGCAGAAAACGGCAAATTGATCGAAAACTGGGTGCTCATCGACATGGTGGATTTGTTCCGCCAGATGGGTGTTGATGTTCTGGCGCGTGCCGCCGAGCTCTAGCTTGTCCTTGGCGCGCGCGGCGTGCTGTGGTTGACAAGCAACGCAAGGCACGGCATCATGGCATGTTGTCATGTGGCTCGATCATCCCATGTGGGTTTCTTTTCCGATTCCGAGAATGGAGCCCGCTGACTGTGCGAACACACCCCTCCGATTGATGGTTCTCCAATGGTAGACCCCAAACAAAGCCTGAAAAGATGGTCGCGACGCCAGCACGGCGTGGCGCGGTATCGGCACACGGGCAGTGCGGCTTTTTCATGCATTGATGGGGAGGTGACCCTGCCCTTGAGCAAGCTTGCTATAGCGAGGTTACAAGATGTCCCAAGGTGGGGCAACAAAAGCGCGCACTCGACAGGTGATGGCAAAGAGCGCCAGAGCGCCGAGGCTGTCATCCCCTTGCACGAGTACGCCGAGCGCAAAAAACGTTGCAACACCCTGTTTCACGCGCCAAATCATATCGAGCGCACCGCATAGGTTCTGCACCTGTAGCTTCGTGATGACTGGCTGATGCGGCACACAGTGGCAGCTTGATGGCTGTTGCAGGTGCGGCACACAGTGGCAGTTTGATGGCTGTTGCAGGTGCGGCACACAGTGGCAGCTTGACGGCTGTTGCAGGTGCGGCACACAGTGGCAGTTTGATGGCTGTTGCAGGTGCGGCACACAGTGGCAGTTTGATGGCTGTTGCAGGTGCGGCGACCTCGGGGGGAAGTACGAACACCTCTGCTCGGCTGTTATTTGTCTCTTGCTCGATTGTCACTTCATCGCTATCCGTAGTTGCATCGCAACGTCGCAACGATCTGTCGAAGGGCGTTGTAGGATGCTCCTTTCTGCCCTGCGAGATAACCGCCCTATGATTGTCCTTCAAGTCCTGCTGTTCATCGTTGCTGGCGCAGTCGTGTTTATTTTGGCACGCGGGTTGTTCGGTCTAGCTCGTGGGGCAGACCCCGCACACTCCAATGCCATGATGCGGTGGCGGATTAAGTTACAAGCTTTGGCTCTTGTGTTGCTGTTTTTGCTTTTTGTCTTTTCGAGTGACGCATGAAGGCCAAAACCATCCGGATCGACCGAGTCACCACGCGTGGCGGAGACAAAGGAGAGTCTTCGCTCGTTGGCGGACAACGATTATCGAAATCCCATGCGCTGTTTGGTCTGATTGGTGACACCGATGCGGTGAACACGCAGATTGGTCTTGTTTTGGCAACCTTGCCATCGGAGTTTATCGACCAGCAAAGTCGTCTACTGGCAAATGAGATTCGGGGTACTCTGGCGGTTATCCAGCAGCAGCTGTTTGATATGGGTGCTGATCTTGCCACACCCTTTGGCGATGCACTCTGGCTTGAAAGCGGGGGGCTTGAGAGCAAGGGGCTTGAAAGCGGGGGGCACGCAACAACCTCTACGGTTGCCGAGCAAGAAGGTGCACAATCCCCGATGGCACTGCGGATCACTGAGGCACACCTTCACTCGCTCGATGCGGCCATCGAAAAATACAACGCCAAACTGCCTCCTTTAAAGAATTTCATTATGCCGGGGGGACACCTTGCTGCTGCCCACCTGCATGGCGTTCGCTGTGCAGCCCGCCTGCTCGAGCGGGGGATCGTCGCCGCGATTGATAATCTGAACCCGTTCCTTTTGCCCTATGCCAACCGCTTGTCTGATTTGATGTTTGTGTTGGCGCGCGTGATCAACGCGCTTTGCCCCCCCGCGGACGCCCCCTATGAAGAGATACTTTGGGATTCCCGCCGTGAGGCTCATTGATCGCCAACAAGTCGCAAGAGCCATTGCCGTTTTTCTCTGTGTCGGCGCAGTGACAGGGTGCGCGCCGCGGGAATTATGGCCGCCATTGACGCCGTTGCCCCCACTGCCGGAGGACAAGATTACTGTCCCCGATAGCTTGCTGGAAAAACCCCTCGAAGACGAGCTCACCCCGTGATGATGGAAGGGGCAGGGGAGGGGGCTCTGTCTGGGTCAAAGTCTGGGTCTGGGGATTGCCCTTGCCCTTGTCTGGCGATGATTATTCCTATCTCTTCCCTGGGTGGATGGTGCGCTCGTCTGGTCGCGATCACCCCCTCTTCCCTCATCGTGTCGAACAACCACTTAGCATTAAGAACCTCGGATTGGACGAATGATAAACAAAAAATTACTTGGTGTTGGAATCGTGTCTGGCGTGTTGATGGGGCTCATGACCTCGTTGGTCGGATTTGTGCCGCAGGCAGAATTCATCATCTGGCTGGCATATTTCCTGTTATGGGTCGTCTTGGCGGTGCGCGCGCCGAAGGGCAAGCCACTCCTTTCGGTTTTGGGTTGCTCGGTCTTGGCAGGCATCTCGGTCGGCATCGTGCAGGTGGTGCTGTTTTCGCACTACCTTGCGAATAACCCCGCCTACTCGGGGGAAATTGCCTCGCAGGACTTGCTGACTCGCATCGCAAGTTTTGTCGGATTTGGTTTGGGAGCAGGCACAGCTGGTGGATTACTGTTGCTAGGTGTTACTTTCTTGGCACTGAAGGTGCTCGTGCTTCTCGAAGCAAGAAATAACCGCGCAAACCGGTAAGGATGCAGGACGGGCTGGGCGATTCATCCTAGCCGCTTTATGGCCTCGTTAGGGCTTGCAAGGTTGGCTAGAAAAGCCGCGTGCGCTTGCGTTCTTGGCGAATCCGTGCTTGCCGAATCTCATCACTGGAGACAGTTTTCCGCATCTCGGTCATGGGCATGTTCAACGGAGTGGCGACCGCCCCGTGATTCATGGGGCTATCGCCATGCGCATAGAACCCGTGCCGGGTGTAAAACCGAAGGGCGGTCACATTGTACTCGACCACATGCACGAC
>JAHZLG010000049.1 GCA_022599995.1 Alphaproteobacteria bacterium
GCGTGTTTGTGCTGAAGACGGCACTGCTGATTTTCGGCGTGATGATGACCATTGGCGGCATCATCTTGGTCTTGCGGAGCCTGCTTCCCCTGTTTTCCCCACCTGCCAATGGTGATGCCAATGGCGATGCCGGCACCGGTGGTGTCGGGCATAACGAGGCGACAGAGAACAGTAACACGGCATAACCCCCTCTTCCCTGACAACTGCCTTCTAAGGCACACAAGGATACACAAGGACGCACGATGCAAGAGATATTTATTATCCTCATGTTTGTCTCGACCATTGGCTTGCTGATGGTTGGTTTTCCCGTTGCCTTCACCTTGGCGGGCTCTGCGCTGATTTGGGCGCTGATCGGCTTCGCCGTCGGGTTGGTCGACTTATCGTTCTTGGGGGCTATTCCCTCGCGCATTTATGGCAATGCGATGACCAACTCGGTTTTGGTCGCCGTGCCGCTGTTTGTCTTCATGGGCGTCGTGCTGGAGCGATCGCGGGTGGCGGAAAGCCTGCTCGACACCATGGGACGGCTGTTTGGCCCCATGCGGGGCGGGCTTGGCATCTCGGTCGTGCTTGTCGGCGCATTGATGGCCGCCTCGACCGGCATTGTCGGCGCCACGGTGGTAACCATGGGGTTGCTGTCATTGCCGACGATGTTGAAGCGGAATTACAGCCCATCGCTTGCCTGCGGGGCGATCTGTGCCTCGGGGACGCTGGGGCAGATTATTCCCCCGTCCATCGTGCTGGTTATTCTGGGCGATCAGCTATCCAATAGCTATGTCGAAGCGCAACGGCGGATCGGCAATTGGTCGCCTGAGCCGGTGTCGGTCGGCGATCTGTTCTCGGGTGCCTTGCTGCCGGGATTGCTGCTTGTGGGGATGTACATTGTCTATCAACTGATTATGGCGGTGGTGCGTCCGGAATCGTGCCCGGCTATTCCCCGCGATGCCGAGCAAGCCCCCTCACTGAAAGAGATTTGTGGGGCATTGTTCCCTCCCTTGATTCTGGTGTTTGCTGTTTTGGGGTCGATCCTGATGGGCGTCGCCACCCCAACCGAGGCCGCCGCGGTCGGGGCAGTTGGTGCGCTCATGCTGGCGGGAGTCAATGTGACCTTGTCCGAGCGCAAAGGCACTCCCATCCAGATCGAAGGCGAAAAACCTGCCCTGCCGCGTGTTCTGCACCGGGTCATGGGGTTCTTGGATCACAATCGCAACCTGCCGATTTATGGGGGAGGTCTTGCCCTAGTCGTGATGTTACTGGTGCAGAATGCGGTTGACCTGCGCCTAGGGCGTGCGGCAGTTTCTACCACCGAGCTCACCGGCATCATTGTGGTGACGCTGGCACTGTTGGTGCTGGTTTGGTCGTTGTTCATCTCGCTGTGGCGAGTGTTTCGCACGGGAATTCTGACCCTCTCCGTGCGCTCGACCATGCATATTACTTCGATGGTGTTCGTGATCCTGATCGGTGCCACGATCTTCTCGTTGGTGTTTCGTGCCTTCGGTGGCGATGAAATCGTGAGTGACTTCCTGATCTCCTTGCCCGGCGGGTTCGTGACTCAGCTCTTAGTGGTGATGGCGGTGATGTTCATTCTGGGGTTCTTCTTGGACTTCATCGAAATCATTTTCGTTGTCGTGCCAATTGTCGCCCCTGTTTTGCTGCAACACGACATTAGCCCCGTCTGGCTTGGGGTGATGATGGCGGTAAACCTGCAGACGTCCTTTTTGACGCCGCCCTTTGGCTTTGCCTTGTTCTATCTCCGTGGGGTTGCGCCGCCTTCGGTCTCGACGTGGCAAATCTATCGTGGCGTGGTGCCCTTCATTGTCATTCAACTGATCTGCTTGGTGGTGGTGGCGGCGTTCCCGCAATTAGCCGATTGGCTGCCCGAGGTGATCTTCGGCACGTCCTACGATTGATAACCATCATTTGAAGGCTGTCAGGTAGAATAGAGGGTGTCGATGGTGTGCCTATAACCGGCATCACGAGGCACCGTTCGAAGCAAGGTGACACAAGATAGGTGCAGGGCAGGTACAGGGCGGTGCAGACAACTCTGCATCGCGATGAACCCGTAGCAAAATCTGAGTCGAGAACAGCAACAACAAGCAGAGCACTGGACAATGCAACCCCTCGCCGATCAACTTCGTCCTAGCCGGGTGCGTGACATTGTCGGACAAGCCCATCTTACAGATCAAACCAGCGTTCTGACCCCACTGATTCAGGGGACGCATGCCGAGTCGGTTATCTTTTGGGGTCCGCCGGGATGCGGCAAGACCTCCTTTGCCCGCCTGCTGGTGAACGGCTTCCCCGGTGGGCAGTGGAACGAGTTTCAAGCGACCAGTGCCGGGGTAAAGGAAATGCGGGAGGTCTTCCAACGTCCGACCATGCTGGGCGAGCAGGTGCGGTTTTTGTTCATTGATGAAATCCATCGGTTCACGCGAACCCAGCAGGATTCCTTGCTCGGTGCCGTTGAATCCGGTCGGGTCGTGCTGATGGGGGCTACGACAGAGAACCCCAGTTTCGCCTTGACAGGGGCGTTGTTGTCGCGCTGTCGGGTGGTGGTGCTGGAGCCACTCGGCGAAGCGGCTCTCTTGGCACTGATAGGGCGTGCCGAGTCCTATCTTGATCATCGTTTGGCACTCACCGATGGTGCCCGCGTGGTATTGGCCCAGCTTGCGGATGGGGATGGCCGATATTTACTGAACATGGTCGAGATTTTGGGGCATCGTGACCAGCAATTGCTCAAGCAGCACGCGCAGGGGCAAGGTGGCGATGCCGAAAACGCATCATCGTTGCCATTGCTCGATGAGCAGGGGTTGGTTGGGTTTCTTGCTCGACGCCCTCCCCAGCACGACCGAGCCGGCGAGGCACACTACAATCTGATCAGTGCATTGCACAAGTCATTGCGGGCGTCAGACACGGATGCTGCCTTGTATTGGCTTGCGCGCATGCTGATTGGCGGTGATGATCCGCACTACATTGCGCGTCGTTTGCTGCGGTTTGCCTATGAGGACATTGGTGCTGCTGATCCACAAGCCGCTGTGCAAGCCTTGACTGCCTGGCAAACCTATGAGCGCCTTGGCAGCCCCGAAGGCGAGATCGCTTTGGTGCAGGTGGTTGTTTATTTGGGGACGGCTCCGAAGTCCAATGCTGTTTACACGGCACAGAAGGCTGCCACGCAAGCGGCGAAGAAACATGGCTCATTTCCTCCGCCAAAGCGGATACGCAATCCTGTGACGGGGCTGATGAAGTCCTTGGGCTATGGGGAGGGTTACATCTACGACCATGACACCGAGCAGAAGTTTTCGGGACACAATTGTTTCCCTGATGAGATGGCGCGTGCTGCGTATTACGTTCCTGGTGGTTTTGGTTTCGAGCGTGAGATTGCCAAGCGACTGGCGTGGTGGGCATCGTTGCGCAAGGATGATTAGGGCTAAGAACAGGGTGCTTTCCTTTGCTCATAGCGAGCGACGCCCGAAGGGCAAGCGGTAGCGATAGAGCAAAGGGATAAGCCCGACTAGCCCGAAGATTGGAGGTGATAGCCCGCA